>JAYUYB010000456.1:0-9490 GCA_043752655.1 Chloroflexota bacterium | reverse complement strand
TAGTAGTAGCTGGTCATCGCCAGGGTCTCGGCGGTGGCGGCCAGGTTGGCGATGGTGGCCACATCGTCCATTGCGTTGTGGCTGGCCTGGGCGGTCTGCAGCCCGAACATCCCGGCGAAGCCCGCTGCGGCCATTCCACCCGTGATACCAGCCAGACCCTTGAGCATGAGCCGCCGCGACATCGAACTCTGATCCTGCTTTTCAATCGACATGTACGCCCGCTTTCTCCGATTGGATCAATGCACACTGCAGAGAGCCACGATACGATCTAGATGAAGCAACATACGTGCCAGCGTAACATTGTGCGCTCACAGCGCTTTTTTACTGCGCCCCGCCGCCCAGAGCCCTGCCGCAAGGGCTCCAGCACCAAGCGCAAGGGGCGCCCACTGGCGGCGCCGCGTATCGCCGAGCACCACGCGCGCGGTGTTGTGGCCGCTGGCCCCGAAGACGCCGCCACCAGGGTGGGTGCTGGCGCCGGTAAGGTAGAGGCCCTTGATCGGCGTGCGATACTGGGCCAGCTCGGGGAGCGGGCGGAAGAAGAACATCTGGTCGAAGCTCATCTCGATGTGCATCACGTTGCCTTTTGGCAGCCCCAGCCGCCGCTCCAGATCGAGGGGCGTCTGGATGAAGCGGTCGGTGATCTTGCCGCGCATGTTGGGCGCGTAGCGGTAGAGCACCTCCAGGATGCTGTCGGCAACCTGCTCGCGCACGTCGTCCCACTGTCGCCCACCGCTCAGCTCGTAGGGAAAGTACTGCGCCCAGAGGAACACGCTGTGCTTGCCGGGCGGCGCCACGTCGGGGTCGATCGCCGAGAAGGTCATCGCGATCACGGCGGGGTCGCGTGAGGGGTTGCCGCCGAGGTAGTCCTCGTACGCGCGGCGCACATGGCCCATGCTAGGGCTGAGCAGCTGCAGGCCGTGGTGGCTCTCGTGGGGCCGCCCGCCACTCGGGGCGCCCAGGTAATCGGGCAGCTCGTCGGCGGCGCAGCGCACGGTCATGCCAAAGCCGTTGCCCACGCGGATGTTGTTGAGCCGGTGCACCAGCGTGCTGGTAAGGTGCTCGGGGCCAACCAGCTTGAGCATGGTGGTGAGCACGTGGGCGTTGGAGATCACGATCGGCGCGCTGTAGCGCTGGCCGTCCTCGGTCTCGATGCCCTGCACCTTGCCGCTCTGGACAAGAATGCGGCGCACCGGCGCGTCGAGGGCCACGGTGCCGCCAAAGCTTTTGAGGGCAGAGGCCATAGCTTGGGTGAGCATGCCGCTGCCGCCGCGCGGGTGGGCGGCGCCGCTCTGGTGAAGCATCGCGTGCCAGCCCACAAAGTCGCCCGCGCCGATCTCGTCGGGCGGCGGGCCGCTCTGCGCGGCCAGCCAGGTCATCGCGGCGCGCATGGGTTCGCTCTCGAACGTCTCGCTGATCTGCTGGCCGTAGCTGCTAAAAAGGCGCCGCGTAACCTCCAGGGGGTTGCGCTGGCCCGCCGGGAGGCGCGGCACAGCGGCGGCCACGCTGCCGAAAAGCCGCTCCACAGAGGGCGGGTTGAGGAAGACATCGAACACCGCCTCGTTGAGCGGCGTCCAGAAGGCGAGGAACTTGCGGTAGGCCTCGGCGTCGCGGGGGCTTACGGCGGCGATGCTCTGGATGGTCTTCTCGGTATCCTTGTAGAAGCTGATCGCGCCGCTGCCGTCGGGGAGCGGGTAGAAGGCGAAGGGGTCCATCTGGATATACTCAAGGCCGTGGCGCTCGAGCTCCAGATCCTTCACGATCGGGGTAAGATGCACCATAATGTGGGCGGAGGAGCCGACGTCGATCTTATAGCCGGGGATAACCTCCTCGGTGCAGACGGCGCCGCCCACGATGGGGCGCCGCTCGGCGACGAGCACCCGAAGCCCGGATTTCGCCAGGTAGCCGGCGCAGGTAAGGCCGTTGTGCCCCCCGCCAACCACGATAACGTCATAGTCTGTCTGCTGGGCCATGCGCCTGTTCTTTCCGTACGCTGCTGCTTACACCATGGGTAGTATACGCCAGGTAGCGGGCGCTAGCGCCCCGCGACGGGGTGCGGCGTAGCGTTTCGGGCTTGCCCGCTGGCCGGCGGCTGAACGCCGCGCCGGCCCGGCCTACGGCCGCGCGTCCGCCTACGCGGACGCAGCACGGCGTCGGCCTGCGCCGACGCGCGGCGCGAAGCGCCCCGGTGGCGCGCCTTCCGTCGCCCGCTGCCCCGCCTGGCCCGAAACGTTACGCCGTCCCCCCCCGCGACGCAGGTGCGCAAAGGCGCGCCCGACTCTCGGCTATACTGTGCCGGGATGAGCCCCCTCCACCAGAAAGCCAGGCAGTGATGGATAGCAGCTCTAGCCTTTCCCAACAGGTAGCCAACCTCCACGTGCGCGAGCTGGCCCCGCTTATGGCGCCCAACGAGCTGAAGCGGCAGCTGCCGCTCACCCCAGCGGCGGCCCGCACCGTCACCCAGGCCCGCGAGGCCATTCGCCGTGTGTTGGTCGGCGAGGATCGGCGCATGCTCGTGGTGGTCGGCCCCTGCTCGATCCACGACCCCGCAGCCGCGCTCGATTACGCCCGCCGCCTCCACAAGCTCCAGGTAGAGCTGAGCGGCCAGCTCGTGATCATTATGCGCGCCTACCTGGAGAAGCCCCGCACCACCGTGGGCTGGCGCGGCCTGATCAACGACCCGCAGCTCGATGGCTCCTTCGACATGAGCGCCGGCCTGACGCTCGCCCGCCGCCTACTGCTGGAGCTGAACGAGCTGGGCATGCCTGTGGCCACCGAGATGCTCGACCCGATCAGCCCGCAGTATCTCGATGACCAGATCAGCCTTGCCACGATCGGCGCGCGCACCACCGAGGCCCAGACGCACCGCGCGCTGGCGAGCGGCATCTCCATGCCGGTGGGCTTCAAGAACGGCACCGACGGCGGCATCGAGGTGGCCGTGAACGCCTGCGTCGCTGCGGCGGGCCAGCACAGCTTCCTCGGCATCGACGAGAGCGGCCACAGCGCGGTGGTAAAAACGACTGGCAACCCCGATGGCTTTGTGATCCTGCGCGGCGGCCGCCACGGCCCCAACTACTACCCCGAGTGCGTGGTGCAGGCCGCCCGCCTGATGCGCGAGGCCAAGCAGCGGCCCGCTGTGATGATCGACTGTAGCCACGCCAACGCCGGCGGCGACTTTCGCCGCCAGGAGACGGTCTGGCACAATCTGATCGAGCAGGTGGTGAGCGCGCCCACGCCAATCGTCGGTATGATGCTGGAGAGCAACCTGGTGGAGGGCAAGCAGCCGCTGCTGGCCGACCGCTCGAAGCTGAGGTACGGCGTCTCGCTCACCGATGGCTGCGTGGGCTGGGAGACCACCGAGCTGCTGCTCCACGAGGCCCACCTGGCGCTGGAGCGGGCGCGGTAGGGTACAACGTAGAGCGCAGAGCGTAGAGCGTTGGACAGCTCCCGGTACTGGCTATCGGCTATCGGCTATCGGCTATCGCCTGCCGCCGTCTCCCCCTTGCTTGCGCGCGCTGGGGCGGCCACTTGCCAGTGGAGCACGCCCAGCCCGATGGTGCCGACCAGGGCGAGCAGGCCGAAGACGAGATTGTAGCCGGTGATGCCGGCCAGGGCGCCGGCCAGGAGCGGGCCGAGGGCGGCCACGGGGGCGAGGGCGGTGTTGGACACGCCGATGTAGGTGGGCCGCTCGGCGGCGGGGCTGAAGGCGAAGACCAGCGTGAAGCCCGAGAGCTGGTAGCCGGCCTGCGAGGCGCCCACCAGGGCGAAGATCGGCACGAACCAGAGGGCGGTTGGCGCCACCAGGGCCAGTCCCAGGGCAAGCATGCCGAGCAGCGTGGAAAGCTCCAGCACCTGCTTGTGGCCCCAGCGGTCGGCCAGGGCGCCGAGCCCGAGGTTGCTGAGCGCCTGGGCGCCAAGCATCACCCCGGTGAAGAGGCCGATCTCGGTCGCAGCGGGATTGAAGCGCTGCAGCGCGGCCGCCGTAAGGAAGCTGTGCCCCACCAGGCCCAGGGAAATGGCCGCGCGGCAGAAGAGATAGCGCCGGAAGCGCACATCGCGCTGGAGCAGCGGGCCGATCCCGCGCAGAAAGCGCATCAGCGGCTCGCGCGGACGCACGGGCTGCGGCGCCTCTACCGTGGCGGCGAGAAAGCCGTAGGAGATGGCCATGCAGCCGAAGCAGAGCAGCGCCAGGATGCCCGCGCTCTGCGGGAAGGGCTGCCCAGCCAGCACGATGCCCGCGATAACGCCGCCGCCCACGCCCAGCAGCCCGCCCAGCCCGGCCTGGAGCCCGAAAAAGGTGCCCCAGGAGCGCTCCGGGATCACCCGCGAGATGAAATCTTGCCAGGCGGTCGAGGTGAGCCCCGCGCTCAGCGCGAAGACGGCGTAGAGGCTGAACAGGATCACCAGCAGCGTCGGCGAGGGCAACCCCGGCGCGAGCAGCAGCGTCAGGCCGAGCAGCAGGAAGGGCACGCGCTCGCCGATGGTCGCCGTGAGAATGAGCGGCTTGCGACGCGGCAGCGCGGAGACCACAGGGGCCATGAAGAGCCCTGGCAGCAGCCAGCCGGCGTAGAAGATCGCCGGGATCAGCCCCTGAAGCCAGGGCGCTTCGGAGAGCCGCGCAACCACCAGCGGCAGCACGGTAAAGCGCGAGATCATGCTGATGCCAAGGATGAAGCTGCTGCCGTCGAGGACGTTCAGCCAGAAGTTGCGGCGGGCGTTGCGGGTAAGGAAGCTCTCGGTCTGCTCTGGTGTCATGGGTGCTATGATACATGCATTGCGTCTGGCGCGCAGCGCTGTCCGCACCAGATTTAGGGCTACGTCATGGTCGACAGGCGGGCGCGTGAACGCGCGCCGTGGGGGCGCGGTGCGCCGGGCGGGCGCGTCCGGACGCGTCGGCGCAGGCCGACGCTTGGCCGCAGGCCCGGCCGACGCGGTTTCAACCGCCTGGTTCTGGCAAGAGCGCCGACCATAACCTAGCCCTACACCAGATTACTACATTCCCTGGAGCCAACCAACTGCCATGACAACCAGTGATCTTATGAGCGCCATCAGCGTCCAGCCCGGCGCGCTGCTTGCGACAGCACCCGCCGAGGCGAGCATCGAGCAGCTCAACGCCACCCTCGCGCCCCACGGGCTCTGTCTGCCCGTCTTCCCGCTTGTGGCCGGACTCACCCTGGCCCAGCTCGTGGCCCACAACGCGGGCGGTCGGCGTATGCTGCGCTACGGCCCGATCGGGCGGCACCTGCGTGCTGGCGTGCTGGAGGGCGCCGACGGCGCCGCGCCCCTGGTGATTGGCGGGCCGACGCTCAAGCGGGCCACGGGCTACGCGCTGAACCGGGCCATCGCCGGCGGGGCCATCAGCCTTGGCGCACCGCGTGAGTTTACCTTCAGCCTGCGCCCGCTCCCCGCCGCCCAGGCCGCCACTCTGCTGCGCTGCGCCAGCCTCGCCGCCGCATGCGCCCTCGCCGCCGAGCTGCTCGCCGCCGGCCTCGCCCTCAGCGCCCTCGCCATTGCCGAGGACGAGCTGGGCGCTGGCATGATCCTGGCCGAGCTGGAGGGCGCGCGGGCCGTGGTGGAGCGCCAGAGCGCAGAGCTGGCCCGCGCTGCCGCCCTCGCCGGCGCCAGCTGCAACCCTGACGTGGCCGAGCCCTGGGCGCGCTGGGAGCGCCTGGCTGCCGCCCATGGCGCGCCCGGCGTATGCGCGCTGAGCCTGACCCTGCCGCGTGCCGCGCTGCCAGCTCTGACGAGCCGCACCGCCGCCGCCGCCCGCCGCTACCGCCTGCCCCTCACCTGCTGGGGCGACGGCGGGGTCGGCTCGCTGCACCTGTCTGTGCGCGCCCCCGGCCGCGAGGCGGAGGCCGCCCAGCTGCTCGCCGTGATCGCCGCCCTGGGCTTCGAGGTTGGGGGGAGCGTCTCCACCGAGTTTGGCACTCTTGCCGGAGACAAGGAGACAAGGAGACAAGGAGACAAGGAGACAAGGAGACAGCCTGTGCTCGCCGTCAGGCGCTCCTTGTCTCCTTGTCTCCCGAGCGAGCGCAGCGAGCGGTTCTCCTTGTCTCCTGGCAACAGTACCCTCGACGAGCTACGTGCGATAGTAGGGGCGGATTTCCTGCTCACGCGCAGCGAGGATCTCTCCACCTACGAGACCGACGCCTCGATCGCACAGCCCCTGGGCGACGCGCTGGCCGTGGCGCTACCGGCGAGTACCGCCGAAGTGGCGGCGCTGGTGCGCGTGGCCGCAGCCCACGGCGTGCCCGTGGTAACGCGCGGCGCGGGCAGCGGGCTGGCCGGGGGTGCCACGCCAAGCGCCGGTGCGCTGCTCATCTCGCTCAACCGCATCGAGCAGATCGTCGTTGATCGTGCCCAGATGAAGGTGCGCGTTGGGGCGGGCGCCGTCACCGCCGAGGTGCAGCGGGCCGCCGAGGCCGTGGGCCTCTTCTACCCGCCCGACCCGTCCAGCCAGGCGGCCTCGACCATCGGCGGCAACCTGGCCTGCAACGCGGGCGGCCCGCGCTGCGTGAAGTATGGCGTTACCGCCGACTATCTGCTCGCCGTCACCGCCGTGCTGGCCGATGGCAGCGTGGTGCGCTGGGGCGATGGCCTGGCGGGCCAGGCGCCCGACAGCGGCCTCGCCCAGCTGCTCGTGGGCTCGGAGGGCACGCTCGGTGTGATCACCGAGGCCACGCTGCGCCTAATCCCGCTGCCGCGCGCCCGCCGCACCAGCATGGCGCTCTTCGACAGCCTGGAGGAGGCGTGCGCCACGGTGGAGCAGATCATGGCGGCGGGGATTGTGCCGGCGGCTCTGGAGCTGATGGACGACGCCTGCATCGCCGCTGTCGAGGCCTACCTCCAGCTTGGCCTCCCACAGAACGCCGGGGCCATGCTGCTGATGCTAGCCGACGGTGAGCCCGAGGAAGTAGAGGCCGACGCCGCTCGCCTAGCCGAGCTGGCCCGCGCCGGTGGCGCCCGCAGCGTGCAGCTGGCCCGCAACGCCGCCGACGAGGCGAATCTCTGGAAGGCACGCCGCGCCGTCTCCATCGCCCTGGCCCGCGTGCGCCCCAACCGGCTTGGCGAGGACATCTCGGTGCCGCTCACGCAGATCGCCGCGTGCGTGCGCCGCATCAAGCAGATCTCTGTGGAGCACGGGCTGCCGATTGTGGTCTTCGGCCACGCCGGCGACGGCAACCTGCACCCGAACATCCTGTTCGACGCGCGCGACCCCGCCGAGGCGGCGCGGATCTGGCCTGCGGCCGAGGCGATCTTTGCGGCCGCGCTGGAGCTTGGCGGCACGCTCTCCGGCGAGCACGGCATCGGCACGCTCAAGCGGCCATTTATGCGCCAGGCCCTTGGCGACACCGCCATTGCCGCCCAGCGCCGCATCAAGGCGCAGCTCGACCCGGCGGGGCTGCTCAATCCTGGCAAGCTGTTTCCAGAGGCCGACGACTGACGACTGACGACTGACGACCGTCCACCTGTCCGTCGGTCGTCGGTCGTCCTACTAAGGAGAAGTATGAGCATAGCGACCGTGGCGGCAGGGCGCGGGCGGGTGGGGCGGGCGCTTGGCAGGCTCGCGCTGCTGCTGATCTCTGCGCTGGGGCTGGCCGCCTTTTTCTACCCGTTCTTCCTGAGCGGGCGGCTGGAGGGCGGCGACAACGGCGCCCACGCGGCCACGGCCCCGCTGCTGTTCGCGCTGCTTGGCCCGGCGCTGCTGGTGCTGCTGCTGGCCGAGCTGAGCGGCGGGCGCCTGAGCACGCGCGCGGTAGCGGTGCTCGGCGTGCTCACGGCCATGGTGGCGGTGCTGCGCCTGCCCGCTGGCCCCGGCGACGCGCCGAGCTTCTTCTTCCTGATCATTCTGGCGGGCTATGTGTACGGCGGCGCCTTCGGCTTTCTGCTCGGCGCCCTGGGGCTGTTTGTCTCGGCCATCCTCACCGGCGGGGTGGGGCCGTGGATGCCGTTCCAGATGTTTGTGGCGGGCTGGATGGGCCTCTGCACAGCGTTGGTGGCGCCGCTCGGCAGGCGGCTACGGCCCGGCGGCTGGGGCGAACTGCTGCTGCTCGCGGCCTACGGCTACGCCTGGGGCCTGCTGTTCGGCGCCCTGATGAACCTCTGGTTCTGGCCATTTAGCCCCGAGGGCGCGCTGAGCTGGGCGCCGGGCATGGGTCTCGGCGAGACCCTGCGCCGCTACGGGGTCTTCTACCTGCTTACCTCGTTCGCCTGGGACTCGCTGCGCGCACTGGGCAACGCCACGCTGATCCTGGCCCTGGGGCGGCCTGTGCTCAAGGAGTTGCGCCGCTTTAAGGCGCGCTTCGAGTTTACTAGCGCGTAGGGGCGTGGCGCTTCCCGGAAGCTACGCTTAACTCTTCCACAGGCTGTCCCAGATATCCTGGATCGTCGTCTGGACGCCGGCGATCGTCTGGCGCACAGGGTCTGGCGAGAGGCGTGCGTCGAGCCGATTGCGGGCGTCGTCGATCACCTCGGTGAGCAGGCTGTGGGTCTCCACCGCGTAGAGCTTAGTGAACGCCTCGGTGTAGGCCTCGATCAGCTCGCGCCGGTCGGCCTTGGGCGTCTCGTTCAGCAAGTTCTCAAGGATCTGCCGCGAGTGATCGCGGAATGAGTCAATGGACATCCTGACCTCCTGGTCGTGCTATGTCCATTATACGTTGCGCACTGCGTAAATGTTGAGGGCGAGGGTTGACTAGCGCTCGTTGGCGCTGGGTGGGGCAAGCCCGGCACCGGGCTGGAGCACCTCGCGGGAGCGGCCGCCCTCGGCGGGGCCAACGATGCCCTGCTGCTCCAGCAGGTCGATCAGCTGGGCGGCCTTGCTGTAGCCAATCCGCATGCGCCGCTGGAGCAGCGAGGCCGAGGCGCGCTGGTGCTGCTGCACGAGCGAGATCGCCTGGGGTAGCAGCGCGTCCTGCTCGTCGACCGAGAGGAACTCGGCGGGCGGCTTGAACTGCTCATCTGCTGGCTGAGTGCTGAGTGCTGAGTGCTGAGCTCCCGGCGCGTCTGGATGCACAACTACCGCTGCTGACCCTGTCCCCTGTCCCCTGTCCCCTGTCCCCTCGGGGCGCGGTCCTGGGAGTGCGCCGCTAAAAGGCGGGCCGTTCATGCCAAGCGAGCCGCCGGGCTTGCCCACGGTCGGCTCCGGCGGGCTGGCCTTGCGCCAGAACTCAACGATCTTCTCGACCTCGCGGTCGGAGACGTAGGTGCCCTGGATACGCACAAGCTTGGAGGCGTCGGCGGCGAGGTAGAGCATGTCGCCGCGGCCAAGCAGCTGATCGGCGCCAGGGCCGTCGAGGACTACGCGGCTATCCACCTGAGAGGTGACGGCGAAGGCCATGCGCGAGGGAAAGTTGGCCTTGATCAGGCCGGTGATCACATCCACCGAGGGGCGCTGGGTGGCGATGATCAGATGGATGCCGGTGGCGCGGGCCATCTGGGCGAGGCGGCAGATGTAGGTCTCCGTATCGTCGGGGGCCATCATCATCAGGTC
>JAYUYB010000455.1:0-3939 GCA_043752655.1 Chloroflexota bacterium | reverse complement strand
CAAGCTCGGCCCCCGAGAAGCCGCCGCCGGCGACCACGAAGGTGAGCAGCGCCTGCCGCCGTGCCGCATCTGGCTCGCAGTCGGCCCGCTCCAGCATGTCGATCACATGGTTGCGGATGCGGATCGCGTCCACCAGCGACTTGAAGTCGAAGGCGTGGGCCTGGACACCGGCGAGGCCCAGGAAGTTGGAGACCGCGCCGAGGGCCAGCACGAGCTTGTCGTACGGCACCTCGCGCGGCGAGCCGCCCTGATCCGCCGCGAGGATAATCCGGCGCCCCGCAAGATCGATGCGCGTAATCTGCCCGCGCACAACCGTCGTGCGGCGCAGAGCGCTGCGCAGCGGGTGGCTGATATGGGTCGGCTCCAGGCTGCTCCCGGCCACCTCCGCCAGCATCGGGGTGAACAGCAGCGCATTGGTCTCGCTGATCAGCGTGAAGGTGACGGTGGGCTCGGGGCCGAAGCGGCGCTCAAGCTCCTGGGCCGTCGTTACCCCAGCAAAACCGCCGCCAAGGATCACGATCCGGGTGGGGCTGGGCGGCGGACCCGCCGGGGCGGGCAGGGGGCTTAGCCAGGGGGTCGCGATGTCGCAGAGCCCTTGCACCAGCAGCCCAACGATGGCACCGCAGCTGATCCAGGCTACCAAGGCCGGGAAGAGCGCCAGCATGCTATCGACTGTCCACTGGGGCGGCCGCCCCTCGAGCAAGGGCTGCGCGATTACGCTCCAGAGCTCCCAGAGCGGCACGCCAAGGGCTGCGGCTGTGAGCACACTGTCGGCGTAGGCGCCAGGTGCGGGCCGAAAGGCGAGCGCGTAGCAGAGACCGAGGGCAAGGGCGGGCGCGAGGGCGAGTGGGCCGGACGTAACAACGAGCGGGGCACTGCCGATCAAGCCGGCCAGCAACCCGAGGGCTGCACGGCGCCAGAGCAGCGTATTGGTGGACACATGAACCTCATAGGATGCGACACGTTCCAGCCTAGTTTGCTCCAACCAGGATAGCCCTACGTGACGTACGTGTCTGCCGTCGATTTCGTACCAATCGGGCATCGGGCCGGGTCTAGGGCCGCAACGCTGCGTCACCGCGCCTGAACTCACAGCTATCTGTCTGCCCGATGACGAGATTGTTACAGTTGCATCGGGTGGAGCAACGCTCTATTTCCAGGCGCTTCAGGAGCTCCCGTGCTCCAGTAGCCTGGCGCTTTGCCACCAACCGTTCCTCTCACATAAAGAGTTCACGCAGGGTGTCGTTCAGAAACATGTGCTCCGGGTCCATCCCAAGCTCGGCCTTGACCCGGTTGAAGCGGGCGATGTTGGGGCCGAGCTTGCGCTGTATGTGCTCCAGGATGCCTGGAATGTGGCGGTACTGCTTGGCCCAGTGGGGCAGCGCCTGCGGCGGTGTCAGCCAGTCGAGGGCGACCTCGCCGGAAAAGCGCTGCCAGAGGGCGGGGTCGCCTGCACCAAGAATCTCAATGTAGCAGGTGTGGCCCGGCCCGTACGACGGCGAAAGCATGCAATGGCTATTGTGGATGAAGCGCGCGTTCAGCGTGATGTTCAGCGGGTACTGCCCCGATACAGTGCAAAGTCGGCAATCAGCGGGAAATGATCGCTGCGGCCGACCCATGGTGCTCCGTTCAGCACGTCGCACGATTCGAGGTGCTGGTACCAGGTCGCCGGGACGAAGAGGCCGTCGAGGTGGTGTGGCGCTGAGTCGGCCTGGAACTGGTGCTGATAAGTCTGCGGGAGAACTTGGTTCGGGTGGAGCACCTGCCAGCTGTTGATCAGCTCGAGCTCGCGGCGCAGCCGTCGGTGGATCGCTCGCTCCTGGGGCGTGGTCTGGCGGGTCTCGGCCTCGTGGCGGACGCCAACGGTCATGTTGAAGTCGCCGCCGATCACTACATCGTATCCCTCGGCCCGCTCCTTGATCGCGTCGATGATCTGATGCACCTCAGCGATGTAGTCATGGGATTCGCGGGTCGGCGTATGCACGCAGAAGATGCGTAGGGGCTTCTCACCAGGTCGCCACGCTGGCCATCTACCTCGGCGGCCGTGACCCAGCCCTGTAACGCATCTGGGATTGGCAGCTCGGTGAGGATGCCCTGCCGCATATAGATTGCGCTGCCCCAGTAGTTCGTGCCCGCGTTGCCCCAGTGTGCGCTGGCAACCTGACTCTTCAGGTCAGCCGGCGCGTTCTCCAGATAAAGCTCGGGTTTTGACACCTCTTGTAGGAGCAAGATATCGGGGCTGAGCTCGGTCAGGACGCGCCCGAAGGCGGAATAGTCGGGGGCGCCGCCCTTGTACAGGTTGTAGGTGACGAGCGTGAGCATGGGATTGGCTCCTATGATGCTGGCTGCGATGAGGCGCTTGTCTGGGCTGACTACACTGTCTGCTCGGCATTGGTGCGATGTGGGGGCTCCAGAGAGATACAGAGCTCGCGCATCACACCTGCCACTTGATCGTCTGCGAGGTTCGCCATCAGGTAGGCGAGCAGGTCCTCCTGCCGATTCTGGCCGAAGACCATGCGGTACATCGTGAGCGAGCGCCGCAGCGCCTCAAGGCGGTCGTGGTCGCGGCTGAGCGGCAGCGACAGCACGTGGCGCTCGATATGGGCGCTTCCCGACAGGACCCAGTACGGCACAAGCTCAAGCTCGCCAGCGCTGCGGTGATCGCTTGCCCGGGAGAAGAGTCCCGCCCACGGGTCGCCCTTCAGCCCCCGGAAGGAACGGTGGCCATATCGCTCGACAAGGTTCTTGCGCACGGCGTGCCCCTTGTAGCGGTGAATGCGCCCCTCCCGCTGCTCTAGGGCCACCGGATTCGCCGGCAGGTTCCAGTGGACGATGGCGTAGCAGTAGGTGTGGAAGTCCAGGCCCTCCTGTCCGACCGAGGTTGTCGCCATCACGAAGGGCCAGAATGGCGAGTTGAAGGCCTGGCAGGCCTGCTCCTTGCGGCTGTCGCCCTTTCCGTCCTCGGTCTTCTCGTCGCCGAACCGGAGCGCGAAGTGACTGCGCAGTGCCCGCCAGCGTGCGCGCGCGGCGCTGTACGGCTTTCTGCTGATCAACAGTGTCGCCCTGGCCTGGGCCTTTGCTGCGGCCGGATTGCCGCTGTAGGTGCTAGCTTCCGCAGTCGTTCTTCAGGCGGTAGATCCCCAAGATCAGGAGCGCCCGAGCGCTTTCATTGCGGCTGTATGGGGATCGCTGTAGAAGATCGGATCGACCCGCTCAACAATGTCGGTCGAGACATCCATGAAGTTGCGCTTGTTCGGCGTGGGAATGAGTGCGCGGCGAGCGCCGTGCTCCATGCCGATCTGGAGCGACTCGGCGGGCGAGTGGAGCGGCTTGATATTTCCCTGGATGCTCAGGTCGCCCATGATCAGCGTCGTCGGCAGCACTGGCTGGCGCTTGATCGCTGAGTAGATCGCGACGACGAGTGCAACCCCGGCCTCGCAGGCAACCCGATTGACCAGCAGGTTGATCGCCTCCACGTGAAAGTCGGTGGTGTCGAGAGCTTGGGCGATACCATGGTAAGGTTGTTGCTCTGTAGGTAGGTGAAGGCGCGCTGCAACGACTCTTTCATCGCCGCCGCGGGCGAAGGTGCCCGACTCGCAGTAGATCTTCAGCGTAATCACGACCTCCTTGGGCATCTTCTGCAGGTCGGCGACCTCGTCGAAGGGGCAATCTACCAGCGCGAGAGCGACGGCAAATGGTGCGCCACTGTCGACCTCGGCTGGCATAACGGCAAACGGCGCGTAAGGTCGTCTATGGGAAGACCCGCAAGGAGGTCGCCGAGAAGCTCAAGGCGCTCCACCATGACCAGATGCTGGGGGTGAACTTCGCCGCAGACCAACTCATGATCGGCCAGTTCCTTGATCGCTGGCTTGAACAGGTCGTTGCGGTACGGAATCGCCCGCGCACGCACGCGAGCTACAGCGACACGGTGCGGCTCTACAT
>JAYUYB010000454.1:0-9492 GCA_043752655.1 Chloroflexota bacterium | reverse complement strand
GCGAATGACCGAGCTTCGCTACACGCTCACCGAGCGCTTCCTGGATGGTCGCCACGGCCCAATGCGCTACTGGGAATCGGCGCCGGCCCAGGGCCTGCCTGTGCTGCTCATCCACGGCTACGGTGCCATGATCGAGCACTGGCGTCCGATCATGCGGCCGCTCGCCGCGCGCCACACACTCTACGCCCTGGATCTCTACCGCTTCGGGCGATCGGCCATCCCCGTGGAGCCGCCGAGCCGCGAGCAGTGGGCCGCCCAGGCCGCCGAGCTGATCGCCGCGGTCTGCCCAGGACCCGCCGTGGTGGTCGGCCACTCGCTGGGCGGCATGGTGGCCTGCCAGCTCGCCGCCAGCTACCCCAAGCTTGTGCGCGGCCTGGTGCTCGTGGCCTCCACCGGCCTGAACGACCCGCAGCGCCAGCCCTCGGCGCTCGACAACGTCGTGTTCGACGTGCTGCGCGCCGACGGCGTGGGTGAGCTGCTCGCCGGCATCGTGGGCAACGGCTGGGGCGCGCGCCAGGGTTTGCTCAACGCGTACTACCGCAAAGATCGCGTCACCCCAGCGCTGATCGAGCAGTTTACGGCACCGCTGCGGCGCCCAGGCGGCGCGCGCGCCTACCTCGACGTCACCCGCGCCTTCCCCCGGCTCTTCCTCGAGCTCCAGCCCGGCGCCATCACGGCCCCGGCGCTGCTGATCTGGGGCGAGTACGACCGCTCGGTGCCGCCCGAGCTAGGCGCCTACTTTAAGCGCACCCTGCTGCCCCAGGCCGAGCTCGCCGTGATCCCGGAAAGCGGCCACTGCCCCTTCGACGAGACGCCCGAGGCCTTTCTCGACCTGCTGCTCCCCTGGATCGAGCGGCTGTAACTCAGCTTCCGGGAAGGTGGTATGCCACAAAACCTCGGTGTGGAATGAGGCCTTCCCGGAAGCTCACCCTGGAGCTTTGTAATCCATGCCTCACCCACCCGATCAGCTAGAGGCGCTGGTGGCCGAGGTGCTCACCAGCTCTAAGTATCGTGCCATCAGCCCCGCGCTTGTGCGCAGCGTGGGCGCCCGAGAGCTCGCCGCCCGCCGCTCGCTGCGCGAGGCCGTGAAGGAGACGAAGGGGCGGCTGCACCAGGTTGCGGGCGCGTTTCTCGACCGCGCCCCGCGCTACGACACCTGGCTGAACGAGCTGCGCGCCGCCGAGTCGCCCCCCGCGCGCATGGCGCTCTGCCGCACCCTGATGGCCGCCCACGCCTCCACCCGCGAGCGGCTGCCAGAGCTGGAGCGCTTCTACAGCGCTATCTTCGCCGCACTGCCGCCCGTAACAAGCCTGATCGACGTGGCCTGTGGCCTCAACCCGCTCGCCGTACCCTGGATGGCGCTCCCGCCAGGCGCAGCCTACTACGCCTGCGATCTCTACGCCGATATGTGCGCCTTTGTGGGCGCCGCGCTGCCTCTGCTCGGTATGGCAGGCGAGGCGGCTGTGTGCGATCTGGCCGCCAGCCCGCCGCCCTGGCAGGCCGATGTGGCCCTCGTGCTCAAGACGCTGCCCGTGCTGGAGCATGTGCGGCGCGGCGCGGGGCACGAGCTGCTGCGCGGCCTGCGCGCCCACCACCTCGTCGTCTCATTCCCCACGCGCAGCCTTGGGGGACGCAACGTGGGCATGGCCACAACCTACAGCGGCCAGATGCACGCGATCACCGAGGCCGAAGGCTGGACCTACACAACCCTCGCTTTCGCCAACGAGCTCGTCTTCATCATAAAAACGTAAGGGCGCCCCTCATGGGCGCCCCTGTTCCCTGTTGCCTGTTCCCCTCGCCTACATCTCCACCAGCTCGCGCACCGTGGTGAGCAGTGTGCTCAGGCTGCCGTCCTTCTGCACGTAGGCGGTGAAGCCCTGGGCAACAAACTCGCCCTGGGTGCGCTCGGCGCGGGCGGTGTAAGCCACAACTGGGCTGGTTACGCCGCGCGCCCGCAGCTCGTGCAGCGTCGTCAGGCCATCCATGCCGGCCATGCTTATGTCGAGCACGATCAGGTCAGGCCGCTCGGCTACGGCTGCCTCCAGGGCCTCCTCGCCGTTGCCCACGGCCAGCACCTCGTAGCGCCCAACCCGCTGAAGCACCCGCTCCATCATCGAGCGGGCCGTGTAGACATCATCAACCAGCAGGATCTTCGCCATGTCGCTGTTCTATCTAGCTGTTGCTGGCGAGGGCCGGCGCCCGCCCATTGCTCGTCCCCGCCGCAACCTGAACCCGTGGGAGCGTAAAGTAGAAGCTGCTCCCTTCGCCGAGCGCGCTTTCGACCCACATGCGGCCGCCGTGCAGATCCACGAGCCACCTGCAGATCGAGAGCCCCAGGCCAGTGCCCGTGTGCTGGCGCGTATCGTGGCTCTCCACCTGCTCGAACTGGTTGAAGACCCGCCCCTGGTCCACCTCGGCGATGCCGATGCCGGTGTCGCGCACCCAGATCACCACCTCAGAGCTTTCCACCCTGGCGCCCACAGTGATCTGGCCGGCATTGGTAAACTTGCAGGCGTTCGACACCAGGTTCAGCAGCACCTGGCGCACGCGCATCTCGTCGGCCAGCACGGGCGGCAGCATGCCAGGAAACTCACGCCGCAGCTGCACTGGCCGCTCTTTGAGCAGGCCCTGGCCCGTGCGTATGGTCTCGTCGAGCAGCGATACGAGCGGCAGCGCAGCCTTGTTTAGCTCCAGGCGACCCGCCTCCACGCGGGCAAGGTCGAGAATATCGTTGATCAGGCGCAGCAGATGCACGCCGCTACGCTTGATCTCCGCCAGGTCGTTCACGACAGCTGGCGAGAGCGGCTCGCCATCATACATCTCGGGGTGGTCGATCATGGCCGTGCTGAAGCCGATAATAATATTCAGCGGCGTGCGCAGCTCGTGGCTCATGGTGGCCATAAAGCTCGACTTCGAGCGGTAGGCGGCCTCGGCCTGCGCTCTGGCAGACTCCAGCTCCAGGCTCTGCTTGTACAGCTTATTGTTCAGCTGGTCGCGCTCGCGCACGATCCGCTCCAGGTCGGCCTGGGCCTTGCGCAGCAGCCCCTCGCGCCGCTCCGACTTCGCCGCAGTTTCCAGCGCCCAGCCGATCGTGCCGCGCACATTGTGCGCCGCTGCCCAGCTAAGCCCCGCCGCGCCAAATAGCAGCAGCGTGCTTGTAAGCATCACCGACAGGCCCGCATCTAGCGCCGTGATCGGTCGCCCCATCAGCGCGGGCACCACGATCATGGCCGCTAGGGTGAGCAGGGCGACCTGCGCGACGCCAAAGGGCGCGTGTGGGCTGATCAGCAGGCCCGCCGCGCTCACACCCAGGGCTGCGAGGTAGACGATGTTGTTGCCCGCCACCCCGAAGGCCGCAATGCTAAAGATCGGCAGCAGCGTCAGCGCGTAGGCGATCAGGCTGCCCGCAGCGCGCAGATGGCCGTGGCGCTGCAGCTCGGCGCTCGCCCAGGTGCTGCCAATTAGCCCCGCCGTAAGCAGGTACGGCCAGACGTCTGCCCGGTACTGGTTCAGCATCAGCAGCCCAAACGCAAAGGCGGCGAGCACGCCAAGCGCCACCAGCAGCGGCGGCAGCAGCTCGGCGGCAAGGCTCTCATCTGGCAAAGTTCGGAAGCGCTGCATCGGTGTTAATTGTGCTTCTGGGATGGCTCCGTTCACATATGCTGATCGTACCCAGGCCAGGCGGGCCGTGTCAAGGGGCTTACCTTTCAGTTAGGTGAAAGATTGCTCAAAAGTAGCGGCTGAGGTTCTCGAAAATCTGCGCGATGTCGCCGGTGTCGCCCTGCACCACCTGCGTGCGCGAGAACTCGGCGATCGCCTCGATGATCGACAGATCGGCGTCCGCGCCGTAGGCCACCGGGAAGATCGTGATGCCGGTCTCGTCGAAGCTGCGGCTGATCTGCTCCAGGCTCGCGCTGCTCGAGTTATCGGCGCCGTCGGAGAGCAGCACAATCGCCGTGATCCGATCCTCCTCCAGGCGCGGCAGCTGCTCAAGCTCCTGCCGGGCCAGCTCCAGGGCGTCGAACACCGCCGTCTTGCCATTGGCGCGCATATCGCCGATGGCCGTCTGGAGCGCGATGCGGTTCTCGCTCAGGGGCGCAAGGGGCGTCACCGTACGGGCACTCGAGTCGAAGGTGATCAGGCCCACTCGGTCCTCGGGAAGAATGCGTTGCAGGAAGGTCTCCAGGCCGGCCTTGGCCAGCTCCAGCTTATCGCCCTCCATCGAGCCGGAGGTGTCGACCACGAGCATAATATCGGCGCGCTTGCGGTTGATCGCCCAGGAGTTCTTGGCGGCCACGATCACCTCGGCGCTCGGCACCTCGAGGATGGTCTGCACACCCTGCGGGTCTACGCCATAGTTCGCGCTGATCGGGTCGCCCAGGGGCACATTCACATTGGCGGGGCGAAAGCCGAAGCTCATCGCCGAGCGCTGGGCCTCATCGGCGAGCAGAAAATCGTAGAAGGCGCTGGCGGCCTTGCGCTGCTCGTCGCTGGCGCTGCTCAGCACAATAAACGGGTTGTCGTGCCAAAACGTGCCCTCACGCGGGTAGATCGCCACCAGCGGCGTGCTGGGCGGATCGACCTTATTAAAGTCGATCAGCGTGATCTCCTCCATGGGAAAGGCCGAGATATAGCTCATGCCGAACTTCTTCATGTTGCTGGAGAAGATCAGCGTGTTGTAGCCGTAGTGCTTGATCCCGGCGCCTAGATCACGCACGAACTGCTGCGACTGGGTGCTCTGCACGTCGGCCACGTCCAGGCCGCGCTGCTTGCCGTTCGCGGCGTAGAACTCGGCGATCAGGGTGGAGAGCGCCGTCGTGCTGATCTCAGGGTCGGTGTGGCCCCAGGTAAAGCGGCCCCACTCGGGGTGGCCAAAGGCGCCCCAGCCCTCGGGGTTCTGGATGAGCTCAAGCATCTCGGCCCAGCCGATCGGCTTGTTCGGCCAGCCCATTGCCTCGGCCATGGGGCGCCACATGCCGATCACCACCGGGGTGAGCACCAGGGGCTCGTTGGAGACGGCCACGTTGGGGTTGCCGCTCTCCTGCTTCAGCACCTCGAGCCAGGTGGAGGCCGACGGCGACCAGACCGTCACATCCAGGGTGCCGTTCTTGAGCTCGGTGCGGGCCACGCCCGACGACTTCTGCACGCCCTCCACAAAGATCGGGCGACCATCGATCTCGACGCGGCGCTGGTTAAACAGGGGAATCTGCTCGGTGAGCCACTTCTCCTTCTCGGGGCTGTAGGCGATCGAGATCGTAATGGCGTTGGCGGGTGCGCCGTTGCCGTTGCCAGAGCCGCCGCTCTCACCACACGCCGCGAGCAGGCCGACCAGAAACGTGAAGAGCAGCATAAGATGTAGACGTCGCATAGTGGATCCTCAGAAGAGCGTTTGGAACGTGAAGGGCGCGAACGCGCGAACGCGCACAGCTCACAACACTATACATTACGCAGCAAGGCGCTAGATGTTGCAGCAAACACATTCGCGCCCTTCGCGTTGGTGTATTTCGCCCTGGTTCGCGCCCTTCGCGCTCCAAACGGCCCGCGCTTGTTACGCAGGCGCCGCCACGACGTGCGCCAGACCCGCGTGCAGCCCCACCGCCGCTGTGAAGCCGGCCGCCGCAAACGCCGAGACGTCGGCGCGCGAGTGGCGCACCTCGCCCGCGCGCGCTGGCAAGAACGTGGGCTGCACAGGCACCCCCAGCAGCGCGCCGATGCCGTTGGCAAGCGCTAGCACGCTGGTCGCCTCGCCGCGCCCCACGTTATACAGCGCGCCCGCCACGCCCGGCAGCGTCGCCGCCGCCCACAGCGCCGCCACAATATCGCCCACGTAGATGAAGTCGCGCGTCTGGAGCCCATCGCCATAAATCGTGGGCTGCCCGCCGGCCCGCAGCGCCGCCAGGAAGCGCGGCACCACCGCCGCGTAGGGCGAGGCCGGGTCCTGGCGCGGGCCATAGACGTTGAAGAAGCGCAGGGCCACAGCCTCTACGCCGTAGAGTCCCGTGTACAGCTTGCACGCCTGCTCGGCGGCCAGCTTCGCGCTGGCGTAGGGCGAGATTGGCGCCAGCGGGTCGCGCTCCTGCACCGGCAGCCGCGTGGTGTCGCCATACACGGCGCAGGTAGAGGCCAGCACCACGCGTCGCACCCCGCTGTGGCGTGCCGCCTCCAGCACGTTTAGCGTGCCGCCGTGGTTTACCTCAAAGGTTGCCAGGGGCTGCGCCACGGACTGCGTCACGGAGACCAGGGCCGCCAGATGGAAGATCGCCTCCACCCCTGTGGCCGCCGCCGTCACCGCCGCCGCGTCGCGCACGTCGCCCGTGCGCAGCTCCACCGCCGCGCCCAGGTGGGCGAGCCGCTCCGCAACGCCGCTGCTCAGGTTGTCGAGCACGCGCACCCGGCAGCCGCGCGCCACAAGCGCCTCCACCAGATGCGAGCCGATGAACCCGGCGCCGCCCGTTACGAGAACCTGCATTGGATGCTCTTGGTCTGTCAAACCTGGTTTGGCGGGTAGTATCCCCGTCCCTACGCGATGAGAGGCCACATAGAGGTCGCTGTCCATGCCCACAACCGCGTGACCTTCGGCGAGCAGCATAGGCACAAGCATGGTTCCGCTGTAGCCGAGGTGGCCGGTGACAAGCACGCGCATGATTGAGTTACTCCCAAACGGCGTCAGAACGTGTCCACGCCGTCTTGTAGTGCTACCAAATTGCGTCGTCGACGGTTAAAGCGTGAACGCTCCGGGAGCTATGGAAAGAGATGGCGAAAGTGTTGCTATTCTGTCATCAGGTGTGCTTTGCGGTCCCAGCTACGACATTCACTCACGATCACCACCGTTATTAACTCGCTATCATTACACCTGGTTGGCGTGGGGCCTGAACGGTCGTACAGCGAGGTGATCGTCTGCCAGAGATCATCGACCGTGACAAGCGTCCAGATCACGACGTCTTCCAAGTCGGCTATTATACAAGCTCCCCCGCGTGTGGAAAGTAAAAAATTAGTTGCTGTCATGTGAATAGCCGCTTATTAAGCTGCCTATGTAGTAGGTCAGGCTATGGTATAGCAGATAATTTACCAAAATCCGAGAATAATTGCAAGTAATACTAGGAATAAGACAAAAGAGAGCTCTTCTAGTATAAAATTCTGCGTTTTAACTATTAGCGCAAGGCAAGCACGAGCGCAAAAGCGCACCACAACACGTATTACCCGCCGATTGCTCTTTCAAAGTGTCCTATCTGCACACTGAACAAAAATGGAGCCAGCCGACCTTTAAATTGACATAAAATAAAAGAACCGGATAACTGATGTTTAAAAATTTACTACACGGCCCAAATTTTTTCATACATTTGTCATCCACAACCGACATACTCCGTCTACGAGCGAGGCCAACTTAATAGGTACGGATTCGGGGGTTAGCATGACGAGGCGGCCGAAAATTGCCGTTGTAGGCTGTGGCTATTGGGGGTCCAAGCATGTTCGCGTATTTCGTGAGCTGTCATCTGCCTATCTTACCTTAGCGGTGGATGACAGTCAGCAGCGCCTTGACTATATCCGCGAAAACTACCCAGACGTTGCGACAACTCAGAACTATGAAGATGCGCTCAATTCCGACGTCGACGGGATTGTACTTGCGACTCCGATCTCATCCCACTACAAGCTAGCGCGGGAGGCGCTCCTCGCCGGCAAGCACGTCTTGGTCGAAAAGCCCTTGGCTACCACGAGCCAGCAATGCCACGAGCTCATCGCGCTCGCTGAAGCGCGCAGCCTGACGCTCATGGTAGGTCATACATTCGAGTACAACCCCGCAGTTACCTACCTGCGCGACTTGGTGCTTAGCGGTGATCTCGGCGACCTGTACTACATCGACAGCGCTCGCCTCAACCTCGGGCTGTTCCAGCGCGATGCCGATGTGCTCTGGGATCTTGCACCGCACGATCTGTCGATCATCTTCTATATTCTCGGCCTGCCGGCGCTCTCCATCAGCGCACGTGGTAGCGCGCACATCTTGCAGAACAGGCCCGATGTAGCCTTTGCCGACCTCACGTTCCACAACGGTATCAGCGCCCACCTGCACGTCAGCTGGCTGGATCCGTGCAAGGTGCGCCGGGTTACGATCGTTGGCAGCAAGAAGATGGTTGTCTTCAACGATGTCGCCCCGTCTGAGAAGGTGCGTATCTATGATAAACGCTTCACGATGACGACGTCTGGCGACCAGTACTCCGACTGGCAAGCAGCCTATCACAACGGCAATGTCGTCATGCCCCCGATCACCGGCGTTGAACCGCTGCGGCTTGAATGTCAAGACTTCATTCAGTCGATCGCCACGGGCAGTCCGGTGCGCGCTGATGGACAGCACGGCCTGCGCGTGGTAGAGGCCCTTGAGGCCGCCTCACAATCGCTCGTCAATGGCGGACGTGTCGAATCGCTAAGCGCTCCCACACCAACAATACTCCTTCCCACGGCGCCTGCTGCAGCCCTGGAGAATAGTTATGCGCTCTATCAGCATTCCCAGCAGTAATACCAGCACATTCCACTACCGACGTTTGTTCAAGCGTGTCTTAGACGTCGTGCTTAGCAGTGTTGTCCTCATGCTGATCCTGCCGGTCTTTCTGCTGATCATGCTGCTGATTCGGCTCGACAGTCCAGGTCTGGTCTTCTTTCGCCAAATGCGGGTTGGCAAAGGCGGCAAGCATTTCTCCTGCTTGAAGTTCCGCACTATGCGCCAGGACGCCGATCAAAGCGTGCATCAGCAGGCAGTGCAACGCTTTGTAAACGGCGAAGCAGTGAGTGATGATCCCAAGGCGCGCTTCAAGCTGACAACCGACAAGCGCGTTACCCGCATTGGCGCTTTGCTCCGCCGCACAAGTCTGGACGAGTTGCCGCAGCTGGTCAATGTATTGCGCGGCGAGATGAGCCTGGTCGGCCCGCGACCTGCCATCCCCTATGAGCTCGAGTACTACGAGGAGCACTATCATCTGCGCTATACGACCGAGCCAGGCCTGACGGGGTTGTGGCAAGTCTATGGCCGCAGCACGGTTGGGTTCGATGAGGCGATGAAGCTCGATCTGCGTTATATCGAAGAGTGGTCATTCTGGTTGGATGTCAAGCTCATTCTGCTGACCATTCCAGCCATGCTAATGCAGCGCGGCGCCCGCTAAGTGGCGTGTTGCCGTGGTGCCAGCGCGATCAGAGGGGGACAACAATGCAGGTGCCGTTCCTTGATCTAAAATCACAGTACGAGTCAATACAGGCCGAGATAATAGCAGCGATGCAGCAGGTGTTCGACAGCTGCAGTTTCATCGGTGGCGAGCCGCTCGCCACCTTCGAGCGCGACTTCGCGCAGTTCTGTGGCGCACGCTATGCCCTTGGTCTTGCCAACGGCACTGACGCACTCCATCTGCTGCTTCGCGCCATGGGCGTTGGCCCTGGCGATGAGGTGATTACCGCAGCGAATAGCTTCATCGCCTCGGCTTCATGCATTGTGATGGCAGGGGCCTC
>JAYUYB010000453.1:0-3950 GCA_043752655.1 Chloroflexota bacterium | reverse complement strand
CTAGATTACCCCCCTGGGGTATGGGGGAGACAAGGAGACAAGGAGACAAGGAGACCGCCCGTTGCTTCCGCTAGGCGCTCCCGGTCTCCCGGTCTCCTTGTCTCCCGAGCGAGCGCAGCGAGCGATCTCCCGGTCTCCTTGTCTCCCGGTCTGCTTCTGAAGCGCGCGGATACAATAGGCTACCAGCGATCACTTTATTCGAAAGGAGGCCACCCATGCCCAAGCACGCCTGGCGCTACGATCATCTGACCTGGCCGGAAATGCGCACGGCGATCGCCCGCGAACCGCAGCCCGTCGTCTGCGTGCCGATCGGCGCGGTCGAGGATCACGGCGCCCACATGAGCCTCTCCACCGACAACGACATCCTCGAACAGACCCTGGCGGCCTGCGGCGAGCGCGCCGCAGGCGATCTGCTCGTGCTCCCCGTGATCCCCTTCGGGCTCGACGAGCACCACATGGACTTCCCCGGCACCATCGCCGTCGATATCGAGACCACCCTGGCCTACTTGGCCCAAGTGGCAACCTCGGTGGCCCGCCACGGCTTCCGCCACATCCTGATCGTCAACGGCCACGGCTCCAACCAGAGCATCTGCGACCTGGCGGCGCGCAAGGTGGGCATCGCCACCGGTGTGATCTGCGCCGCCACCACTGTGAACGCCGCCGTCGACCCCGCGCTCGTGGCCGACGTGCTAAACGCCGAGCGTAAGGGCGGCCCCGGCTCTGTGGGCCACGCCTGCGAGTACGAGACCGCAATGATGCTGCACCTCGACCCCGAGAAGGTGGACATGACGCTGGCCGAGCGCGACATCGGGCAGCTCAAGCTGAAGTACTTCAACTGGGATTTCCCCGAGCCCTCGGCCTACAGCTGGCAGGACTGGTGGAGCCGCTTCTCGCGCGTCGGGGTCTGCGGCGACGCCGCCGCCGCCACGCCGGAGTTCGGCCGGCGCATGTTCGAGCTCACCGTAGAGCGCTTCGTGGAGCTGGCCCGCGAGTTTCGGACGATCCCGCTCAGGCCGCGCGTGGATCATCACTGACCCCATGACAAGGTGACGGCCCTCGCTGCGCTCGGGGCTGACCGGTTGACACCTCACGGCACCGATAGGTGTCACCCGGTCAAGCGAGCAACGCGAGCGCCTGTCACCTTGTCATAGGAGGCGGTGCCTGAGTCACCCTAACGCCCGGCACCTGTGGCGGCTCGCCGGCCCCCATAAATAGCCAGCTCGCCTGGTGTCCAAGCTCGCGCAGGCGCAGCAGCGCGGCGCGGGTGGGCTCGCTGTTCACCGAGCCAACGAGCAGCACAGTCGTGCCGGGGCGCAGCTCGGTGGCCGTCAGCATCAGCAGGCGGCCGATCGTCGTCACCGAGTAGGTTGTGAGCCGCGCCAGGGTCTCCATGATCAGGCTGAGCTGGGCGGGGCTGCGCCCGGCCGGGAGCCGCGCCAGATGCTCGTACTCAGCGGGGGCGCCATTCACGTACAGGCCCACGGCGTAGCCAGCAGCCAGCCCCTCACGCGCCAGCGTGGCCGTGGCGCTGATCATGCGCTCCACCAGCTCCGGGTCGATGCCCTCGTAGTAGTACTCAAACGTGTCGAGGTCGAGGAACAGCGCCAGGGTGCGGCTCGTGGTAGGCTCGTACACGCGCGTCTGAAGCGTGCCGGTGCGCGCGGTGGCCGCCCAGTGAACATCTTTGAGCGGGTCGGAGGGGGCGTAGTCGCGCACGCCGATTGTGCGCATCGGGTCGCGCAGTAGCGAGGGCGCCCGCGTGTCGCCGATCGGGTTACGGGCGGGCAGGCCAAGCTCGGGCAGGCTCAGCAGCAGCGGGTAGACCAGCAGGCTGCTGTAGATTTCGCGGTCGGCGTCGGCGCTGTAGAGCCCGAAAGGATCGCCGCTCAGCAGCTGCACGGGGCCGATGCGGTAAGCGCCACGGGCCTTCGGGCGCAGCGTGTAGCGCCACGTCACGCTCTCGTACCAGCGCAGGCTCGTGCGGCGCTGAAGCACCTGGGCCTGCCGCGTGCCGCTGAAGACCGCGTTGCCGCTCAGGGCGAGGCTGGCGGGCAGCCGATCCAGCACCTGGAGGCTGGCGAGCGGCAGCAGCTTGCGGTTCGTGATCTTGATCGTCAGCTGCAGCTCGTCGCCGGGGAAGGCCATGCTCTGGCTGAGGCTGCGCTCGTAGCTCACCCGCGCCAGCGCCCAGCGGCTCCACAAGCTCGCCGTGCCCGCCGACGCCAGCAGCAGCGCGCAGATCAGCGCCAGGCCCGTCTGCCCAAAGGCCACGGCCAGCACAAGCACAAAAACTAACCCTGCGATTGTTGCGCGCTGAAACATAATGCATTATCCGCAGATTACGCAGATTACGCAGCCGGATCAGGAAATGGGCCGGAAATTTGCGTAATCTGCGGATAGATACTGCCGGGCTACTCGGCGAGCTGCCTGCGCCCGAGCGGCAGCGTGAACACAAAGCGGCTCCCCTGCCCCAGCTTGCTCTCCACCCAGATCCGCCCGCCGTGAGCCTCCACGATTGCGTGAGTGAGGAACAGCCCCAGGCCGCTGCCCTGCGTCTCGCGGGCCAGGCGCGTGTCCACCCGGTAGAAGCGGCGAAAGATCGCCTCCTGCTCCTCGGGCGCGATGCCGACGCCCTGGTCGGACACATAGCACATGGCGTAGTCGCCCTCCGCCCAGCCGCCGATGCGGATCATGCCGCCCTCGGGGCTATACTTCACCGCGTTGGAGACGAGGTTCGTCAGCACCTGGCGCACCCGCTCGTAGTCGGCGTGGGCGGGCGCCATATCGTCGGGGAAGCGCAGCTCGAACTGGAAGCGCTCGCCCGCTGTGGCGGCGAAGCTGCGGGCCACATCGGCGGCCAGCGTGGCCAGCGGAAAGTCGCTCGGGTCGAGGTGTATGCCGCCGGCCGTGAGGCGCGAGACCTCGAGCAGATCCTGGATCTGGCGCGCGAGCCGGTCCGACTCGTCCTCGATCACGGCGAGGCCGTCGCGGAACTGCTCAGGGGTGAAGGCCACATCCTCGCGGCGCAGCGTGCCCGCGTAGCCCTTGATGATGCTTACGGGCGTCTTGAGCTCGTGCGAGATCACCGAGATAAAGGTATTCTGCAGCTCCTCCTCCTGCTTCTGGGCGGTGATGTCGCGCACATTGGCGATGGCTCCAAGAAACTGGCCCTGGGGGCCGCGCTGCGGCGCGTAGCGGCTCTGCACGTACAGCTCGCGCCCCTCACGGGTGGTGACACGCCCCTCCACCATGGGGTTGGGGGCGTGGGGCAGGCGCTGGAGCGGGCAATCGGTGAGGCAGATGTTGACGCCCTGGGCGCTGTGGATGGCGAGCACCTCGGCGCAGGGGCGCCCGATCGCCTCCTCGCGGCTCCAGCCGGTAAGCTGCTCCATCGCCTTATTGAAGGTGGTGATGCGCCAGCGCCCGTCGATGATCATCACGCCGTCGGCCGACTGCTCGATCGTCGCGTCCAGGCGCTGCTTCTCACGCAGCACGCTCTGGTAGAGCCGCGCGTTGCTCACGGCGATGGCCGCCTGGTCGGCAAAATCCTGAAGCACCTGGCGGTCGTCGGCGGAGAAGGCCACGTTGAGCGCGGCGCGGAACACGTAGATCACCCCAACGGGCGTGTCGCGCAGCGTGAGCGGCAGGGCGATCAGCTGGCGCAGCGTCAGGCCCGTGTCGGCCAGGATCTCGCGCAGCACCTGCTCGCCCCGGCGCGGCACATCGGCGAGCGGCAAGGCGAGCAGGCGGGCGAAGGCCGGCCACTCCTCGCGGGGCAGGCGGGCCGAGGCGCGGATGCGCAGCTCGTCGCCCTCGTCTTCGTAGAGCGCGATCAGGCCGGAGGTGCCCGCCGTCATCTCCACAGCGTAGGAGATCACGAGCGAAAGCACGCTCAACAGGTCGAGCTGCGCCGTCATGGCGCGGCTGATCTGGAGCAAATACTCGCGCTG
>JAYUYB010000452.1:0-3959 GCA_043752655.1 Chloroflexota bacterium | reverse complement strand
TTGGTTGATGGGCTGGGCGAGAGCTTTACCTTGTTGCCCAGCGACATCACGGACGCACTGCTGCGGCTCCCCGAGGCGCGCGCAGACTGGCGGCAGCGAGCGAGCTTCTGCGCCTACGACAAGGCCACAGGCTTCCAGATCGATCTATATCTGTCGTCGGGGCGCCCGTTCGAGCTCGCCCAGTTTGGGCGCGCGATGACGCTGGAGCTACCCGGTGAGCCTGGTGGCACGCTGCGGGTGGCGAGTGCCGAGGATACGGTGCTGGCGAAGCTGGAGTGGTACAAGCTGGCGCCTTCGGACCGCCAGTGGCGCGATGTGCAGGCCATCCTGCGCGTGCAGGACGCGGCCCTTGATGGCGCCTACCTACAGCAGTGGGCCGCCGAGCTAGAGCTGGTGGAGCTGCTGGCGTGGGCGCTGAAGGGGCAGCAACCGCCCCAGCCCGGCGATGAGTCGCGCCAGCAGCGACTGTTCTAAGCTGATGCAATCTGCTGCGTGTGGGGCATGGTATCCACAGATGACACAGATTTCCGGCCTATGCTGAGTCACACCTGGAGCGGAGAGCACGCATGAAGACGCTGCACGGGCAGGTTGCCCTGGTGACGGGCGCGGCCGGAGGGTTTGGGCAAGCGCTTACGCGGCTGCTGCTGCGCGAGGGCTGCGAGCTGCTGCTCACAGATCTGCGCGGGCCGCAGCTGGCGGCGGCGGCGGGCCTGGCGGCGCGGGCGGCAGGCCCTGCGCCAGGGCGCGTGCTTGGCTTTGTGACGGCCGATCTCAGCGCGGCGGAGGGCGCCGTGGCGCTGCACGCGGCGGCGACGAAGCTTAGCCCACGCGTGGACATCCTGATCAACAATGCGGGGCTCGGCATCTATGGGCGCATCGACCAGATCCCGCGCGCTAGCTGGGAGCAGGTGATGCAGGTGAATCTGCTGGCGCCGATGCGACTTACAGGGCTGTTTCTGCCGCAGCTGCTGGCGCGCGGCAGCGGGCATATTGTGAACATCAGCTCGGCGGCGGGGCTGGTGGGCGCGGCGGGGCTGAGCGTCTACAGCGCGAGTAAGTTTGGCCTGCGCGGCTTCACCGAGGCGCTCGCGGCCGACGTGCGTCCCAAAGGCGTGGATGTGACGGGCATCTACCCGTTCTTTGCGCGCACCGCGATCCTCGACAGCGCGCAGTATGGTGGCAAGCGGCGGCGCAGCGTGCCGCAGGCCCTCATCGGCGACCCCGACGCGCTGATGGCCGCACTGGTGCGCGGGATGCGCCGACGCGACGTGCATGTCTACCCCTCGCTGATCGCGCGGCAGGTGGATCTGCTGCGCCGCCTAAGGCCGTAGGGCCGCCTATGCTATACTAGCTCGCGTTTCGCCCACGCAGAGAGACACCCATGAAGATTTTCAAGGCCCGCGCGCCGATGCGGATCGGCTTTTTTGGGGGCGGCACCGATGTGAGCCCCTACGCCGAGGAGCACGGCGGCAAGGTGCTCAACTGCAGCATCAACCTCTACGTGCGCTGCATGCTTAGCCCCAGCGTCGATCCCGGCCTCACCATTCGCTCGCTCGATCTCCAGGAGGTGAGCCGCCAGGTGAGCGGGCGCGAGTGGGACGGGCGCCTGCCGCTCCCCCAGGCCGTGCTCGACGCCATCCCCCACTTGCGCCCCGCCTTCACCCCAGAGCGCCCCGGCTACAAGCTTACTATGTTCAGCGACGCGCCCCCCGGCAGCGGCCTCGGCTCCTCCTCCGCCCTCGTGGTGAGCATGCTCAAGCTGCTTTACAGCGTGGCCGGCCAGGTCTCCGACGCCCACGAGCTCGCCGAGCTCGCGTATCGCATCGAGCGCACCGACCTCGGCATCCCCGGCGGGCGCCAGGATCAGTACGCCGCTGTCTTTGGCGGTATGTGCGTCTATCACTTCGGCGCTGGCCGCGTGATCGTCGAGCCTGTGCTTACCGACCCCACCGCGCTGCTGGAGCTGGAGAGCTGCCTGATCATCGGCTACATCGGCGACCGCCAGCTGCTCCAGCGCCACCTGATGGCCGACCAGGTGCAGCGCCTAGTGAAGGGCGACACACTGCGCTACCACGACGAGACCAAGGCCTTTGTGGATCAGGCCACGCGCCTGCTGCGCGAGCTGCGCATCGCCGACTTCGGGCGCCTGCTCCACGACGCCTGGGAGGTGAAGAAGGCCTTCTCGCCCTATATCGCCCCGCCCCTGGTGGACGAAGTCTACGCCAAGGCGCGCAAGCACGGCGCCTGGGGCGGCAAGATCACGGGCGCGGGCGGCGGTGGCTTTATGGTCTTCGCCTGCCCCTTTGACCGCCGCCTGGAGCTGGAGCACGTGCTGAGCGAGGCCGGCGTGAGCGTGCGCCCCTTCACGTTCGTCACCACCGGCGTGCAGGCCTGGTCGGTCGAGGAGGACGAGCGCGAGTAGCCTGCATCAGCCTCACTGCCCCAAGCGCCACTTGCGCACGATCTGCATGTAGAAATCCTCGGGCAGCGGATTGCCGTCCGCGCCGAGGTAGGCTGCACGGGCGATCCCGGTGCTCTCCGGCCACTCGTTCCAGGTCTCGACCAGTAGCAGATCGGTGTCAGGCGGCACGGCGGCCAGACTAGCGCGCAGGAAGGCCCCGTCGCCGCTGCTGCCGTCAGGCGCCAGATCGCGCTCTTGCAGGCGCGGGTCGGCGATGCCGGTGATGCGCCGGTTGTCGAAGCCTGGGCCAACGCTGCTCACGCTGTAGCCGCGCACGGTGCGCGTGGAGAGGCCGTTCAGCGCTGTGCCCCAGCTGTAGCGCCCGTCGCTCGCCTGCTCCGCCGAGAGCCGACCCTCGCCTGGAGCCATCGCCTCGGGGCCGAACCAGGTGTCTTCTAAGATAAGCCAGGGCTCCACACCAAAGTCGCGGGCGAAGGCGCGCTTCACCGCGCCCCAGAGCGCCCCGCTAAGCTGAAGCTCGCTGCAGCAGGTGGCAGTGTAGGCGATGATGATCGGACGCCCGCCCTCGGTGGCCCACATCTCGCGCGGCACGCGCTCAAAAAAGCCCTTGATGTGGCGCTCGTAGAAGAAGTAGCCGCTGCGCGGGTCGCTCAGCGGTAGCGGCGGAACGCCAGAGCCAAAGCGGTAGCCGTCGGCGGTAAAGTCGTTGTACATCGCCTGCTGGGCCGTGGTGTCCAGGAACATGCCCACGCGCAGCGGCCGCTCCAGCACGCCGTTCGCCTGCACCAGCAGGTCGAGCCTGTCCTGGCGGAACCAGGGGTGCGGGTGGTCGCCCCAGCTCACGGGGAAGATCGTATCAATGCCGACGGCGGCCATATCGCGCAGCTCGCCCTCGAACCAATCGTAGTTAACCGACGAGTAGGCGGTACCATCGCGCGCGTCGCCGTCGCCTGGCAGCGGCGCAAGCCAGCCAGGGGGGACCACGCTCAGCTGCGCGGCGTCGCACTCACGCTGCGGGCAGTTGTACCAGTAGAAGAAGAAGGTGGCGAGCCGCGTGTCGCTGGCGGGTGGGAGCGCGGCAGCTGACGGGGTGACAGGCTGAGGGGGTGCGGGGGTGAAGGCAGCGGTAGGCGGTGGCGGAAGCGCCGTAGGCAGAGGCGTCGGCCCAGGCCGCGTACCGCCACACCCCACTAACAAAACCAATATGATCAGAGCGGCCATGCCGCGCACAACACTTCGCATCAGCTCAAAGCTCCCCAGTACTTCGCGTTCGCGTCCTTCGCCCTCATTCGCGCCCTTCGCGGTCCAAGTGTCCTTCGCCCTCATTCGCGCCCTTCGCGCTCCAAACGTTCTTCGCGCCCTTCGCGCTCCAAACGGCCCCTTTACACGATTGTCATTCTACCCCTGTTGACGCCGCAATGCCAGCGTGCTAGCATCAGGGCCAGCAATGGTCCGGAAATCTGTGGCATCTGTGGATACAACGCGCCGTGAAGCACGCCCACCTCCTTGCGTTCATCCTGCTGCTCACCACGGCGCT
>JAYUYB010000451.1:0-3961 GCA_043752655.1 Chloroflexota bacterium | reverse complement strand
TTGAGCGAGAGCACCTTGGTGATCGCCGCGGTGAGCGTGGTCTTGCCGTGATCCACGTGCCCGATCGTCCCGATGTTGATATGCGGCTTCGTCCGCTCGAACTTCTGCTTTGCCATTGATATCCTCGCTTTGCGTTAGGGTTTTTCTTCGCGTGTGATGTGCGGCCCTGGGCCGCGTGACCAGCAGGCGTAAAGCGCTGCGGGCAGCAGACGACCGGAATGCTGCTCGCGCAACACCAACTCGCCCGCGCTGGTCGTCCCCTGTTTAGTCGCCGTCCCAGCCTCCAGCAGATTGCTCAAGGTGAGTGCGGACATATTTGTTGCGTACGCGCTGAGCAAGATACCTAGCGGCTCCTTGCTCAGGAGCTGCGCACACTGCTCAACCAGGGCCGGTAGTTGCTCGTGCAGGCGCCAGATCTCACCGTTGGGACCTCGGCCAAACACCGGCGGGTCCATCAAGATCAGGTCATAGCTACTACCGCGACGGAGCTCGCGGCCCACAAACTTGCCAACATCATCGATCAGCCAGCGGATGGGCCGCTCTGCGAGGCCCGACAGCTGCTGGTTACTCTGGGCCCACTGTACCGCCGGCTTGGAGGCGTCCACGTGGGTGACGCGGGCTCCAGCCGCCGCAGCGTAGAGGCTGCTGAGGCCGGTGTACCCAAAGAGTACAAGCACCGTGGCGCCTGGCCGCACGGCGATCTGGCGTCCGAGCCAGTCCCAGTGGGCGCTATGCTCGGGGAAGACCCCGGTGTGCCGGAACGGCGTAAGCCGAACCCAGAACTTTAGATTGTTATAGTGCAACTGCCACTGGTCGGGCAGTGTACGACGGAACTGCCATTGGCCGGGGCCATCGTCGCCGCCCCTAGTTTTCTCGAACGTCGCGTCGGCCCGCTGCCACTCGCGCTCCGGCAGGCTTGGCGGCCAGATCGCCTGTGTCTCTGGCCGAACTAGACTGTAGGCTCCAAAGCGCTCAAACTTTGCGCCGTTGCCGCTATCAAGCAGCTCGTAGTCGTCCCAGGCTGGCGGCGCCAGCAAATGCAGCGCAGGCATTGCAACTCACAAGTGAGGGACGGCGCCCGTGTGGGCCACCGCCCCTCGTACCGACGTTAGCCCGCGCTGCGCTTCTCGATGATCTCCTTGGCGAGCGCATCGGGAAGACCCTCGTAGTGGTCAAACTCCATCGACGAGGTGGCGCGACCCTGCGTGGCGGAGCGCAGGTCGGTGGTGTAGCCGAACATAGTGGCCAGGGGCACAAAGGCGCGCACCACCTGGGCGTTGCCACGGGCCTCCATTCCATCCACACGGCCACGGCGCGAGTTCAGGTCACCGAGCACGCTACCAAGAAAATCATCGGGGGTGGTGGTCTCCACCTTCATGATTGGCTCGAGCAGCTGGGGGCGACCTTTGCGAACGCCGTCTTTGAGCGACATCGACGCGGCGATCTTGAACGCCATCTCGGACGAGTCCACCTCGTGGTAGGAGCCGTCGTAGAGCGTGGCCTTCAGATCCACCACGGGGAAGCCGGCCATCACACCAGACTGCATGGCCTCTTTGATGCCCTGCTCGACGGGGTTGATGTACTCACGCGGGATCGAGCCGCCAGTGATGCCGTTGACAAACTCGAAGCCAGCGCCGGGCGTCTGGGGCTCGAACTTGATCTTGACCTCGGCGAACTGGCCCTTGCCGCCGGTCTGGCGGATGAAGCGAGTATGGATGTCGGCCGACTGGGTGATCGTCTCGCGGTACGAGACCTGGGGCTTACCCTGGTTCGCCTCGACCTTGTACTCGCGGCGCATGCGGTCGACGATCACCTCGAGGTGCAGCTCGCCCATGCCCTTGATGATCGTCTGGCCCGTCTCCTGGTCGGTGTAGACGCGGAAGGTGGGATCTTCCTCAGACAGCCGATTGAGCGCGATGGCCATCTTATCCTGGTCGGCCTTGGTCTTCGGCTCAATGGCGAGCTCGACGACAGGCTCGGGGAAGCGAATGCTCTCCAAGACAATCGGCTTATCGGGGTCGCAGATCGTATCGCCGGTGAAGCTCTGCTTAGGGCCCACCATCGCGGCGATATCGCCGGCGTAGACGACATCGATATCTTCGCGGTGATTGGCGTGCATCTGAAGGATGCGACCAAGGCGCTCGCGCTGGCCGCGGGTGCTGTTGAGGACGTAGTTGCCCTTCTCGATCGTGCCGGAGTAGACCCGGAAGTAGGCGAGCTTGCCTACGTAGGGGTCGGCAACGATCTTGAAGACCAGGCCGGTGAAAGGCGCCTTATCGCTCGTCTCGCGGGTGAAGAGCTCGGTGCCCTCATCGCCACGCACATAGCCTGGCAGCGTGCCCTGGACAGCGGGGCGATCAAGCGGCGAGGGCAGATACTCGACTACGGCGTCGAGCAGCTTTTGGACGCCCTTGTTCTTGAGGGCGGCGCCACAGAGGATCGGCACCAGCCTGCCATCGAGGGTGGCTTTACGCAGGCCGCGCTTAAGCTCCTCCATGCCGAGCGTCTCGCCCTCTAGGTAGAGCAGCGTAAGCTCATCATCGGTCTCGGCGATCGCCTCAGCCAGATCGGCGTGGGCCTTCTCAGCGGCGGCGAGCATGTGCGCGGGGATATCGACCTCGAGAATATCCTTGCCAAGATCATCGTTATAGATCGTGGCCTTCATCGTGAAGAGGTCGACGACGCCCTTGAAGTTATCCTCGGCGCCGATGGGCAGCTGGATAATCGCGGGCTTGGCGCCGAGGCGACCGATGATCATGCTGACGCAGCGCTCGAAGCTGGCGCCGGTGCGATCCATCTTATTGACGAAGCAGATACGCGGGACGCTGTACTTATCCGCCTGGCGCCACACTGTCTCGGACTGCGGCTCGACGCCAGCCACCCCATCGAACACGACCACGCCGCCATCAAGGACGCGCAGGGAGCGCTCGACCTCGACGGTAAAATCGACGTGACCGGGGGTATCGATGATATTAATGCGGTGCAGGACATCTTTTAGCGCCCACTCTGCAGTGGTAGCAGCCGACGTGATCGTGATACCGCGCTCCTGCTCCTGGGGCATCCAGTCCATCGTCGCGGTACCATCGTGGACCTCGCCGATCTTGTAGGTACGCCCGGTATAGAACAGGATACGCTCTGTCGTCGTGGTTTTGCCCGCGTCGATGTGGGCGATGATGCCGATATTACGGACTTTATCAAGTTCGAACTGGCGTGGCATACCTGTCCTCTGCTGACGGCTAAAGCCGCCCCGTGATGTTAGTAATTACAGGCGCCCATAGTGGGCAAAGGCGCGGTTGGCCTCGGCCATCTTGTGGACATCCTCTTTGCGCTTGATCGTGTTGCCGGTGTTGTTGAAGGCATCCACAATCTCGGTGGCGAGGCGCTCGTGCATCGGGCGACCGCTGCGCGAGCGAGCCGCAGTAAGCAGCCAGCGCATCGCGAGGGCGTAGCGGCGGTCGCTCTTCACCTCGACGGGCACCTGATAGGTAGCGCCGCCGACGCGCTTGGGCTTGACCTCAATGGAGGGGCTGGCGTTGCGGAGGGCGATCTCGAAGATCTCCAGCTGGCCCTTCTTGATGCGGTCAGAGGCGAGATCCAGCGCATCATAGACAATGCGCTCGGCCACGCTCTTCTTGCCGCGCTCCATCACTTTGTTGATAAATTTCTGGACGAGCATGCTCTCGTAGCGAGCATCCGGCGGAACCTGGCGCTTCTTAATATTTCCACGTCGGGGCATAGCAGTTCCTCTTGGGGGCTAGCGCTTCTTACCGATCGGCGCCGCATTCTTCTTGGTGCCGTACTTCGAGCGACCCTGTTTGCGACCGTTCACACCCTGGGTATCGAGGGTGCCGCGCACAATGTGGTAGCGCACGCCCGGCAGATCCTTCACACGACCGCCACGGATCAGCACCACCGAGTGCTCCTGAAGATTGTGGCCCTCGCCGGGGATGTAGGCTGTAAC
>JAYUYB010000450.1:0-3969 GCA_043752655.1 Chloroflexota bacterium | reverse complement strand
TCGAGAAGCACGCCCTGCTCTACGAGGCTATGCTGGCGTGCTACAACCGGCGCGAGCCCCCCGACCTCGCTACCGTCGCCGCAGAGCTGCGCCGCCAGGAGCGCCTCGACCTTGTGGGCGGCATCGCCTTCCTCGGCGAGATCGTCTCCGAGGTGCCCACCGCTGTCCACATCGAGTACTACGCCCGCGCTGTAGAGAGCAGCGCTGTGCGCAGGCGCCTGATCGAGGCCGGCGGCAAGATCTCTGCGATCGGCTACAACCAGACCGAGGACCTGGAGGCCACGCTCGACAAGGCCGAGGCCGAGCTGTTCGGCGTCTCGCAGCGCCGCAGCACCCAGGACTTTGTGCCGATCGGGCAGATCGTCAACCAGCTCTTCACCCAGATCGAGAGCCTCCAAGAGCGCCGCGGCGAGGTGGCCGGCGTCGCCACCGGCTACACCGACCTCGACGAGATCACCGGCGGCCTCCAGCCCAGCGACCTGATTATCCTGGCAGCCCGGCCGAGTGTCGGAAAGTGCTGCGCCCACTGGACGCTGATCGACGACCCGGTCACCGGCGAGCGCCTGACGATCGCGGAGGCGGTGCGCCGAAAGCTGCCCTCGGTCTATGGCCTCTCCGACGGCGGCCAAGTGCGCCCCGCACTGGTGAGCGAGTGGATCGACAGCGGTGTACAGACCTGTTTCCGCGTTCGCACGCGCACCGGCCGACAGATCGATGTCACGGGCCACCACCCCTTCCGCACCGTGAGCGGCTGGACGCCCTTGCACGACCTGAGGGTTGGCGATGGGATCGCCGTGCCGCGCGAGCTGCCGGTGTTCGGCGGCGACGAGAGCTGGCCGATCGAGCGCGTGCGCCTGCTGGCCTACTTCATCGCGGAGGGCGGCCTGACGGGCACATCGCCAGCCTTCACCAATACCGACCCGGTGATCATCGCGGATTTCCGCGCAAGCATTGCGGCGCAGTTCCCAGTGTGCCGCCTGCGCCAGGAGCGAATCACCTACGTCGTTGCCCAGGATCGCAGCCAGTGGACGGGCAAGGGCGGCGTGATGCCACCCAACCCGGTGGCGCTCTGGCTGACTGAGCTAGGACAGTGGGGCAAGCTCGCAAAAGACAAGTTTTTCCCGCCCTGTGTGTGGCGCTGGAGCCGTCGTTACCTCGCCGAGTTTCTCCGCACGCTGATGAGCTGCGACGGCTCGATCTACCAGCTCGCCGACCGGGTGCGGATCGAGTTCACCGTGGCCTCGCCGCAGCTCGCCGCCGATCTCCACCACGCCTTTGTGCGCTTCGGCCTGATCACCAAGCTCTACCAGACCAAGTATGGCGCCTGGCGCGTCGAGCTGACCGACCCCGCCTCGGTGCGCCGTTACCAGGAACAGATCGGCTGGATCGGCGAGAAGACAACGCGCTTCGCCGAGTATGCCTTCACCGTGCCGCCACGCGGCAGCAACGTGGGCCATGTGCCGAACGCAGTATGGCCGCTCGTTCGCGCCGCCGCCGCGCAGCAGGGCCTCTCGCTCGTAGAGCTCGCCCGCCGCAGCGGCGAGACGACGGCCCAGGGCAGGTTCGGCGGCTACAACCCGCATATGCAGCGCAGCCTGCCCCAGCAGCGGCTGGCGCGCTACGCCTCGATGCTCGGCGAGCCCAGGCTTGCGGCGGTCGCCAGCGCTGACATCTACTGGGACCCGATCATCAGCATCGAGCCCATCGGCGCGCACCAGGTGTACGACCTGTGCGTCCCTGACGGCGCAAACTTCATCGCCCAGGATATCTGCGTTCACAACACCTCGCTTGCGCTCTCCTTGGCCTACAACGTGGCGCTGACCGGCCACCACACGGTGGGCGTGTTCAGCCTGGAGATGAGCCGCGACCAGCTGGTGCAGCGCATCCTCGCCATGCACACCGGCATCGATATGCAGCGCCTGCGCACCGGCAACCTGCGCGGCGACGAGCTGAATTTGGTCTTTGAGGGCATGGGCGTGCTCTCCGAGCTGCCGATCTACATCGAGGACACGCCCGGCCTCAGCATTACGGAGGTGCGCTCCAAGGCCCGCCGCCTCGCCTCAGAGACCGGCGTGAAGCTGCTGATGATCGACTACCTGCAGCTGATGTCGGGGCGCCGCAGCGACAACCGCGTGCAGGAGGTGAGCGAGATCAGCCGCGGGCTCAAGGCCCTGGCCCGCGAGATCAACGTGCCGGTGATCGCGCTCTCGCAGCTCTCCCGCGCCGTCGAGGGGCGCCAGAGCCACGTGCCGATGCTCAGCGACCTGCGTGAGTCGGGCTGCCTCACGGGCGAGAGCCTGGTCTACCTGCCCGACGAGGGCGTCTATCGCCGTATCGACGCGCTGGTCGGCAAGACGGGCTTTCACGTGCTGGCGCTCGACACGGCGACTTGGAAGCTAGAGCCGCGCCCCGTGACGAACGCCTTCAGCACGGGCGTGAAACCTGTCTTCAAGCTTACCACGCGCCTTGGGCGCACGATCCGCGCCACCGGCAACCACAAGTTCCTCACGATCAACGGCTGGGAGCGGCTCGACAAGCTGGTGCCCGGCGGACGCCTGGCCATGCCCCGCCGCCTGCCTGGCCCTGCCGCGCCAACGATGAGCGACGACGAACTGGCGCTGCTCGGCCTGCTGATCGGCGACGGCTGCACGCTCGCGCGTCAGCCCATCCACTTCACCACCGCCGACAGCGACATGGCCGAGCTTGCGGCCACCCTGGCGATGCGCATCTTCGGCGCCGCCGTGAGGCCCCGCGTGAGCCCTGAGCGTACCTGGATTCAGGTCTTTCTTTCGGCGACGGCGCGACTTACCCATCGTGTGCGCAATCCTATAGCGGCCTGGCTCGACACGTTGGGCGCCTTCAACCTGCGCTCCTACGAGAAGTTCGTGCCCGAGCGCGTCTTCGCCCAGCCCGACGCGCAGATCGCCCACTTCCTGCGGCATCTCTGGGCCACGGATGGGTGTATCAACAGTGGCAATGGAAAGCACTACCCGGCGATGTATTATGCGACAAGCAGCGAGCGCCTGGCGCGTGGTGTGCAATCCCTCCTGCTGCGGCTTGGTATCATAGCTCGCTTGCGGCGAACAGCCCAAATCAACAAGGGGCGTGATCAATACCATGTGATTATTGGTGGGCGCGCAGACATGGAGCGTTTCGCAACGGTGATTATGGCCGTAGGCATACGCAAGAATCAGAGCCTCGTCGCAGTAATGATGTATTTCGCAGAGCGTGGCGGCAAAGCCTCTCAGGACACAATTCCTAGCTTGGTGTGGGAAGCGTGCGTGTTTCCTTCATTGCAAGTAAGAGGATTAGGCCTCACGCAGGCAAGAGCGCTTGCGGTAGGGGCTAGCAGCGGCGCTGCTGTCTTGAAGCAGAATCTTAGTCGTGAGCGCGCGTTGCGCATTGCCGAAGTACTTCAGTCTGATGAACTTCGACGCCTTGCTACAAGCGACGTCTACTGGGACGAGGTCGTCTCAATCGAGCCCGATGGCGAAGCAGAAGTGTACGATCTTACAGTTGATGAGCATCACAACTTCGTGTCGGACGACATTATTGTCGCGAACAGCATAGAACAAGATGCCGACATCGTGATGTTCATCTACCGCGAGGAGCTGTACGACCGCGAGACGGACAAGAAGGGCATCGCGGAGATCCACATCGCCAAGCACCGCAACGGGCCGCTCGGCGTGATCCCGCTGCGCTTCGAGGCGCGCACCACGCAGTTCCAGAACCTGGAGCGCTACCGGGCGCCGGAGGGGTATTAAGGATTTTGGATGAGAATATGCTAGACTAGCGGCGCACGCATGATCAATACAACAGGAGCGCGACCGTGACTACAGAGGCTGAGGAGCGTCCGCGAACAGCGCTGGTTGTGGTGGCCCACCCCGACGACGCCGAGTTCGGCTGCGGCGGCACCATCGCCGCCTGGGCCAGCGAGGGCTGGGAGGTGACCCTGGTGATCTGCACCGA
>JAYUYB010000449.1:0-3970 GCA_043752655.1 Chloroflexota bacterium | reverse complement strand
GCTCGAGGTTGAGGCGCATAAAGTTGACCATGCGCGCCTCGTCGTCCACGACGAGCACCAGTTTATCTTTGAGCTCTGACATGGGCGTATTTTAGCACGACAAAGGGCGCCCCAACGAACCCCTAACGAACCCCCAACGAACTCTACACTCTTTCCGCCTCACGCGGCTTCTCGCGTTTGGGTGCGGGCGCGGGGCGGAGTCGCGCTAGCAAGGCCTTGATCGGCGGCAGGCGCAGGGCGAGCAGCACGAGTAGCGCGGCCCCAAAAAGCAGCGGCTCACGCGGGAGCTTCGAGAGCCAGAGGAAATGCAGCACCGCAAGCAGCGCCGCCGGGTAGATCAGCCAGTGGACGCGCTTCCACCAGTGGCCGAGGCGGCGCATGGAGCCGCGAGTGGAGGTGAGGGCGAGCGGCAGCAGCAGCAGAAACGCCGCGAAGCCCGCCAGCACGTAGCGCTTCTCGCTGATCGCCTGCCCGATCAGCCCCGCGTCGAGACCGTAGTCCACCGCCACAAAGATAACCAGGTGGACACAGACGTAGAGAAAGCTGTAGAGCCCAAGCGGCTTGCGCAGCGCCGCCACCCACTTCCAGCCAAACACGCTCTTAAGGGGCGTGCAGGCCAGGCAGAGCAGCAGCAATACCAGGGCGGGCTTGCCTGTGCGCAGCGTAAGATCCTGGATGGGGTTAACGGACAACCGCCCCATAACTGCATCGAAGATCAGCAGCGCCAGGGGTAGAAGGCTCAGCGGGTGGACGGCGATGCGAAGCCACTGGGTGTAGGTGCGGTTCATGGTTAGTAGTTCGCTTGCAGATCCATGCCTGCGTAGAGCCCCGCCACCTGCTCGGCGTAGCCATTGAACATCAGCGAAGGCCGCCGGCCGAGCTCACCGATGCGGCGCTCGCTCGACTGCGACCAGCGCGGGTGGTCTACCTCGGGGTTGACGTTGGCGTAGAAGCCGTACTCACTCGGCCCCAGCTGCATCCAGAGCGAGGCGGGCATCGTATCGACAAGATCGATTTTGACGATGGCCTTGCTGTTCTTAAAGCCATACTTCCAGGGCACAGCGAGGCGCACAGGCGCACCATTCTGCGGGGTAAGCGCGCGGCCGTACATACCCGTGGCCAGGATGGTCAGGTCGTGCATGGCCTCATCGAGGCGCAGCCCTTCGACGTAAGGCCAGGGGTAGCCAAAGCCATTCTGGCCGGGCATCTCCTCGGGGCGCAGCACCGTCTCGAAGCGCACAAACTTCGCCTCGGCCTTTGGCTCCACCGCCATAAGCAGCTTGCTCAGGGGGAAGCCGCTCCAGGGAATCACCATCGACCAGGCCTCGACGCAGCGCAGGCGGTAGATGCGCTCCTCCTGCTCGAACTTGAGCAGATCTTCCAGGGCGAAGGTGCGGGGCTTACCCACGAGGCCGCCCACCTGGATCTCCCACGGCGACGTCTTGAAGGCCGCAGCCTTGTTGGCCACATCCTGCTTATTGGTGGTGAACTCGTAGTAGTTGTTGTAGCCCGTGATCTGCTCGAAGCTGTTGAGCGGAGCGCCGAGCTCATCGGTGCGCGCGTCGGCGGGCAGGGCAGGCGCGGCGGGCGTGCTGGTTGACTGTGCGCCGCAAGCCGCTAGCAACGCGGAGCCGCTGAGGGCCGCTGCCGCGCCCATAAACTGGCGCCGCGAGAGAAAGAGGCGCTCGGGGGTTATTTCGGAGGAAGGAATCTTCTGCATTGCCGCATCCTTGTACTGTTTGTATGTCCTACTAATTGCTACGTAATCAGGCTACACGGCGGATGTTACATAATCCTAACGGGGGCCTAAATAAACAGAGGCCCCCTTCCTAAGCAGGAAGGAGGCCTCTGGAGCGTAGGCAGTGCGAGCTAGCGATAGGGGCGAATGGCGCCGACAAAGTGGTTCTGCCAGTAGCTGCTCCAGATGCCCGAGGCCTGCACGCCGTAGCGTGGGGTCATCGCGTGGACCATCTGGCCGCCGCCGACGTAGATGGCGACGTGGGAGATGCCACGCCGTCCGCCGGTGTTGGCGAAGTACATCAGGTCGCCGGGGGCGAGGTTGCCCATGCTGCCGATGATGGCGCCATAGCGGCTGTTGTACTGGCCAGCGGCGCTGTGGGGCAAGCCAACGCCGAACTGGCGGTACACATAGCTTGTGAGGCCGCTGCAGTCGAAGCCGGAGGGGCTAGCGCCGCCCCAGCGGTAGCGCGAGCCGACGAACTGGGCCGCGAAGCCGGCCACATCGCCGCTGGCGGGGATACTGACGGCAGCGCCGCCGCCGCTACTCGCGCCGCTGGCACGAGCGACGCGGGCCGCGCGCGCTGGGAGAGCAGGAATGTCGTTGGTTTGCGGCACGCGGCGGACAGCCATGGGGGCGATTTTTAGTAAGTCCGAGAAGATCCAGGCCTTGGTGCCGTTCTCGAGCTGCACGCGGAACCAGTCTTTGTGGCGGGCCAGCAGCTGCAGACCTTGGCCGGAGCTCACGGAGCCGACGCGCTCGTAGGCGGAGCCGGGGCCCTTGCGGATGTTGACGTTGTTCTCCAGCACCGCGCCAACCAGGGCAGGGTTGGGGTCGGGGATGGCCTGCGCCACAGGCACGCGCTCGATCACGCCCGAGCCAATATTGAGGAAGTCGGTGGTGACCCAGCCGTAGCTCTGGCCGTACTCCACCAGGAACCAGCCCTCGAAGCGCTCGATCAGCGTCAGCTCCTGGCCGAGGCCCATCTTGGCCATGCTGACGTAGTTCTGGCCTGGGCCATCGCGCAGGTTCACACCCTCCTCGCGCACCATGCCGATCTTGGGCGGGGGCGGCGGCGGGATCAGCGCGGAGGGCACCTGGCTGAGGTTGAAGACCACAGCGTCGGGGATATCGATCAGCTCGGCGGCAACCCAGTAGATCGTCTGGTCGCCGTCGCGGCGCAGCTGCAGCCACTCCTCGTGGCGCCCAATCACCTCTACGCCTTCGCCGCCGTTCATGCGGGCGACCTCATCGTAGGCGATGCCAGGGCCATTGCGCAGCTTCACAAGATCGCCAGAGATGATGGCGGCCACGGTGAGTGGCGCAAGCAGCTCGCTGCGTGAGGCGAGCGACAGGGGCACAGGGAGGGCGTCGTCGTCGGTGAGCGGCGGGTCGCCCACAAGTGGCTGCATCTGAAAGGCATCAAGTGTGATGGGGCCGACGCTGATGGGGGAATCAAGCAGCGCTGCGTGGTGGTCGTCGGGGGTGGTGGCGACCGGACGAGCCGGGAGTTGGCTCAGCAGCAGGGCGAGGGGAACCGTAAGAGCAACGACAATGTGGAGCAGGAACCGGGTGGGAAGCTTTAGAAGCCAGCTGCCTGGGGCGCCCATGGAAGCGGCGGCTCGGCTGCGAAGCCCTGTAAACGAGCGACTGCGCTGCTTGTACTGGTCTCGTCGGCTGGCAGCTCGCTGGCTCAGGCTCTCGACATCGCCGTGCGGAGGCGCAGGCGATCGGTCACGGTTAAGCTCGATCATGGAGCAGTCTACCTCACTTGGGTTCCCGTAGTGCTTTTCGACGGGCTTTGGGCTCGCGACACGCTCTTGGTGTACGCACAACCACACTGATACACAGGCTGGGATAACCGAAGTGTAGCACAGGTTGATAGTATCCGCAAGCGTCAGCGCCTTTTCAGGTCGACATCATTTACCACGCCCGCCGCTGCTTTCGCAGCCATAGATCGCGCGGCCTGTAAAAGTAAAGAGAGTTTAATAGATGTCGCCTGTCTTGTCAATAGTACCTGGGTGCTAGCGCTTCCCAACGCCATAAAATGCGCTCCATCGTCATCAAAGTGTCATGTGTATTGCCGCGCATTGTAAAGCCTTGCTGTGGCAGACAAGTAGCGCCTCTTGTGAATAGCGACGCAATCAGCGCGCTCTCAGGCCCAGGCGCACAGCGACTATTTTTCAGCTCACCTGATAATCATTGTCAGCTTACGCGAGCTTGGTGTGGCGC
>JAYUYB010000448.1:0-3976 GCA_043752655.1 Chloroflexota bacterium | reverse complement strand
GGCGGCCACCAGGGCGCGGTGTTCGGGGTGGCGTTCAGCCCCGACGGGCAGACGATTGCGAGTGGCAGCTGGGATCGCACGCTGCGGATCTGGCGCGCGAGCGACGGCGAGCCCGCCGCGACGCTGCACGAGCATCGCGGCGCCGTAAACTGTATAGCCTTCAGCCCCACGGGCCGCCACCTGGCGAGCGGCAGCCACGACCGCCTGGTGCGCAGCTGGCGCCCAAGCGACGGCGCCCTGCTCCAGACGCTCCAGGGCCACTCCGACGCGGTCTTCAGCGTGGCGTTTAGCCCCGACGGGCGGCTGCTGGCGAGCGCCGGTACCGACCAGACGATCCGGCTCTGGCGCGTGATCGACGGCGCGCAGATCTTCGCGCTGCCGGTGCAGGGCGGCGCGATCTTCAGCCTGGCCTTCACCCCCGACGGTCAGACGCTGATCAGCGGCGACTACGGGCGCGCGGTGCGGCTCTGGCGGGCGCACGATGGGGCGCTGCTGCACACGCTTGGCGGGCACGGTGAGGGGCTACGGGTTCACGGGCTGCTGCTGGTTGCCTGTGGCTATGCCTTGTTCTCGCCGCTTAATCTGGGGCTGGTGGGGCTGCGGCCGATCTATGCGGTCGGGATTGTGGTGCTGGCCGCAGTGCTGCTGGATCGGCGTGAGACGCTTATCTACGCGGCTGCCTGCATCGCACTGGCGGTGCTGCCGCTCGTGGCCCTAAGCTTTGGGCTGCTTGGGCCGGCTGGCGCGCAGCGGGCCGGTAGCCCGATAGCGCTGCTGATCACCTGCCTGGGCGTGATCGCCATCACTGGCGTGATCGGCTGGCTGATTGTCTCGCTGATCGCGCGCCTGAGCCGTAGCCTGAACGAGGCCGCCGTTACGCTCGCCGAGCGCGACGCGGCCAACGCGCGTTTGGAGCAGCTGGTGAGCGCGCGCACCAGCGAGCTGCACCGTAGCGAGACGCTGCTACAGAGCCTGCTCGACAACGCGCCGACGATCATCTTTGTGAAAGATCTCGCGGGGCGCTACCTGCTCACCAACCGCGCCATGCAGCGCTTCAACGGCATCTCCCCCGAGCAGCTTCAGGGCCGCCGCGACGTGGAGCTTTTTGGCGATTTTGTCTCGGAGTGGCACGAGCACGAGCGGAACGTGCTCAGCACCGGCCAGCCCGTGGAGGCCGAGGTGACGATCGACCGCGCTGATGGCGCCATTACCTATTATGTGAGCCGCTTTCCGCTGCGCGACGAGGCGGGCGTGATCCAGGCGATCGGCGGGGTCGGCACCAATGTCACCGAGCAGAAGCATGTCGAGCAGGCCCTCGCCAAGCAGCTGCGCTTTCAGGCTGCGGTGGCGCACTGCGCCCAGAGCCTGCTAGGCGCTAGCGTTGCCCCTGATCAGCGTGACGCGCTGCTGGCTGCAGTGCTGGAGCAGCTGCGCGTCAGCGTCGCGGCCGATCACATCGGGCTCTACATGGCACACCCAGCGCTCGACGGAACGTCTTCGTTCAGGCCGGTGGTGCAGATGCCAGACGACACCAGCCTGGTTGCGTCTACGCCGCTCTCGGAGCTACGCCCCGAGTGGGTGCGCCATCTGCAGGATGGCGAGCCGGTAGTGATCCCCGCAGGCGAGCTGTATCTTGCGCATTCGCCTAGCCAGGTAGCTGTGCAGCGCCGCAACCTGGGCCGGCTCTGGCTGCTGCCGGTGAGCGTGGACGGGCGCCTGTGGGGCGGGCTGGCGCTGGGCGACTCAGCGGGCTTGAGCGACAACGAGGCTGAGACCACAGATCTCCTTGGCGCCGTGGCGAATATGGTGGGAGCCTTTTTGAGCCGCCTGGAGAGCGCTGCCGCCATCGAGCTACAGAGCGGCTATGCGCGCGTTTTGGCCGCCTGCTCCGGTGCGCTGCTCACCCGCCTGCGCAGCGCCGAGAGCCAGAGCGAGGCCGTGGCCGCAGCACTCCAGCAGCTCTACGCGCTCGGCAACAGCGGGCGCGCGGCGATCTACGCGCTTAGCGCCGAGCGCGCCGATAGCTTCCATGCGGTGCGCGTCGCCGAGGAGTGCGGGCTAGGTCAATACTGCGATCTGCGCGCCAGCCAGTTGCCCGGATCAAGCTTCCCGCCTGCGCTGATCGCAGCGCTGCGGGCGGGCAATCCTACGCACGGCCCCGTCGCCACGCTGCTGGCCGGCAGCCCCGCGTACCAGGAGCTGCTGCGCGAAGCCGGGGTGCGCGCCGCGCTGTTTCTGCCGCTCCTGATCGATGGCAGCCTGTGGGGCTTCATGCTGCGCGGTTCTAGCGATGCGCAGCAACAGGTGCTGCCCGACGAGCTCCAGATGCTCCAGACCGTCGCCGAGATGGTGGCCGCCTTTGTGCAGAGCCGCCAGCTGCTGCACGGGCTGCGCGAGCGCGAGCATTTCCTGGAGCGGCGCGAGAGCCTGCTGCGCACCACCAGCGACGCGCTGCCAAGCGGCTTCCTCTACCAGATGCTCCAGGACGGCGAGGGCGCCTATCACGGCACAACCTACATTAGCGCTGGGGTGCAGGCGCTGCTGGGCCGCTCGCCACAGTCGCTCCAGAACGCCCCAGGGCTATTCGACGAGTTGGTGTTGCCCGAGGATCTGCCTGTCTACCAGGCCGCGATGGGGAAGGCTGCCCGTGCATTGAGTATGGTCGATCTGGAGCTGCGCGCCCTTCGGCGCGACGGGCGGGTGGGCTGGTTCCAGCTGCGCGCGGTGCCGCAGCCGATCGCGGGCGGCCTGACGCTCTGGAACGGGGTGGTGCTGGAGATCACCGGTCGCAAGGAGGCCGAGCTGGGGCAGCAACGCGCCAACGCGGTGCTGCATCGCCGCGTGGCCGAGCTGGCAACCCTGAACCAGATCGCCCAGGCTCTTATGAGCTGGATCGACCTGCCTGCGGCTCTGCTCACCGTGGGCGCGCTGCTGCTGCGGCTATTCGGGGCCGAGCGGATCACGCTCTGGCTGCGCGATGAGCGCGGCGATAGCATGAGCCAGATCAGCCTGATCGGCGCCGACAGCGTGATGGCCGACGGGCCGACGGTGCCGCTGCGCGACGCACCCCTGGCGCGCCGGGTGCTCGCCGCTCGCCACGGCATGGTGCTCGATGGCGGCCAACACGACCTTGTGGTGATCCCGTCGCTGTCCCAAGGCCTTGCTGCGCTTGGCAGCAGCGCACTGGTGCAGCCGCTGCTGGTGCGCGGCACCCCGATCGGGCTGCTTGTGGTGCGCGGCAACGATCAGCACTTGCGCTTTACGCCCTCGGATGTGGAGCTGGCTCAGACGATCGCGGGCCTGCTGAGCAGCGCGGTCGAGCAGCGCCGCCTGTTCCAGCACACTATGGTCGAGGCGGCTCAGGAGGAGCGGCGCCGCCTGGGCCGCGAGCTGCACGACTCGATCACGCAGTCGCTCTACAGTCTGGGGTTGCTGGCGCGAGCCTGGGGCCAGATGGCGCTCACCGAGAGCCCGGCCACCATCGCCACATGGTTCGTGCAAGCCGAAGAGATCGCCCTTCAGTCGCTCAAAGAACTGCGCCTGCTGATCTACCAGCTGCGCTCCGAGGAGCTCGACAGCCTTGGGCTGGTGGCCATGCTGCGCCAGCGCATCGAGGCGGTGGAGCAGCGCACCGGGGTGGCCGTGGTGCTCGACGCCGAGGGCTACCGGGTGCCCGCCGCGCCCGACGCCGAGCCGCAGCTCTTTGGGATTGTGCAGGAGGCGCTGAACAATGCTTTGCGCCACGCGCAGGCGAGCACGCTGACGGTGCTGCTTCAGAGCGATCAGACGCAGGTGAGCGTGCAGATCAGCGACGACGGCCAGGGCTTCGAGCTGGGCGTGGCCTCGGGCGGCCTGGGCCTCACCACCATGCGCGAGCGGGCCGAGGCGCTGGGCGGCGGCCTTACGGTGATCAGCGCGCCTGGGGCCGGCACGCGCATCCTCGTGCGCTTCCCCAACCGGAACACGGCGCCGGCGC
>JAYUYB010000447.1:0-3976 GCA_043752655.1 Chloroflexota bacterium | reverse complement strand
GTGTCTCCATCGGCGGGCCGCTCCTGCGCCTGCTGCCTGCCGCCAGCGCCCTCTGCGTCGCCATCCTCGGCCTGGGTATGACTTGGCGCGCGCTCCTGGAGATGGGGCTGCTGTAGGCAACCTATCCGCCGGTTCAGACCCTGTCGCCTGTCCCCTGTTCCCTGTCCCCTCGCCACGCCAGCGCGATCAGCAGCCAGAAGGCCAGGGCCAGGTCGGGCCAGAAGTAAAACTGATCAACCAGGCCATGCGCCAGGGCGCCCGTCATCGCGGCGGCCAGGCCGGCGAGCAGGGGCAGCGCACGGGGGGAGCCGCTGCCCCGCTGTATATCCCTGAAGAAGCGGACGATCAGCCAGCCAAAGGCGACAAGGCCAAGCGGCCCCATGCGCAGCGCGATGTCGAGTAGCAGGTTGTGTGGGTGGGCCGTGTTGATCTCGTTGGTCCCGGCCAGCGCCGGGTCGATGTACTGCGGGTAGAGTCGCCCAAACTGGTCGAGCCCGATTCCCAGCGGCGCGTCGTGTAGCATCGCCCAGGCCGAGCGCCACGTCTGCACGCGAATGCCACTGCTGGCGCCAAACAGGTTGAAGCGCTCGATGTTGAGGGTCGCCACCGCGATCACGGCCAGCACCAGGAGCCCGCCAAGGGCCCCAAGCCCCAGCAGCACGCGCCGGTCGCGCCAGATCTGGCGCGGCAACAGCATAGCCGCCAGCACCGCCCCCGCCGCCAGCGCCCCCAGGTAGGCCCCGCGTGAGAACGAGACGAGCAGCCCGCCCCCACACAGCCCCGCCACGATCAGCCAGGGTAGCGCCCGACGTAACCCCACGCCCCGCGTCGGCGCGCCCCAGAAGGCGCCGTGGGCCAAGGCGGCCGCCACCGGCCAGTAGCGGCCCATCGCCAGCCCAAGGTTGTTCGGATGGCCGTACAGCCCCGTCACTCGCCGCACCCCCTCCACCAAAAAGCTGTCCTCGCTGAAGCCAGCCTTCGTGCCGAACAGCGGCGCCAGGTTCAGGCCCAGAAACTGGAGCACGCCTACCAGCCCCGCCACAGCGCCGCCGATCAGCCACGCCCGCGTGAGTAGCCGCCAGTAATCGCCTTCGTGCCGCCCCGCCCGCCACCCGCCAAGCAGCACCGCTAGCCCCACAAACAGCAGCGGCTCAACGATCAGCCAGCGCAGCTCGCGCAGCGCAGGGCCCCGCTCCCCCGCCACCGCCACCCCCCACACCCCCGCCAACAAAAACAGCCCCACTGGCGCAAGCGACCCGAGCCCCAGACTCACACCACGCACCCTCGCCGGTCGTCGTTCGTCGGTCATCGGTCGGCGCTCCCAAACCCACCGCGCCCCTGTTGCCCCCACTGTCACCACCAGCAAAATCTCGTGGATCGGCAGGTAAAGCCCGGTATCGCGGATGCCGAAGCGCGCGTCGAAGAGCCCCTTGGGGATAAAATAGAGCGGCACGGTAAGCGGCACAAACAGCAGCGCCAGGTCGGGCCGGGCCAGCGCCAGCGCGCCAAAGAGCGCCAGCCCCGCCAGCGTGAGCGGCAGCTGCGCCGAGCCGCGATAGGCCACGGCGGCGCCCACAAGCATGCCAAGCAGGATCAGGCTCTCCGGTTGCACGAGCCGCGCCGCTAGCCCCGGCTGCCCGCGTGCTCGCGCCTGCGCAGCCCGCACGCGCCCCCGTAGCTCATCGAGCGGCGGAAAGAGGCTCGCCAGCGTCGCGGCGCCAGCCGCCGCCATCGCCGCAAGCAGCAGCAGCGGGCCGAAGTCCCACAGCCAGCCCCAGCTGCGCTCCGGCGCGCTCGCCAGGCTTGGCGGCGCGCTGGTGTAGTCCCGCAGCGCGTCGTAGGCCGGCAGTGTGCGCCAGTCGCGCGTCACCAGGGCGAAGTAGGGCGTAGGGTCGGCCGGGTCTGGCTCGGCGTAGCCGCCGTAGCGCAGCATCCACACATTCATCACGCCCATCCAGGGCCACTCGCGCTGCGCCCGCTCCATCTGGCCAACCAGATACGCGCCCTTCAGCTGCTCGCTCACCGGCGCGCCCCAGGTGGAGCGCCGCTCGGGCGGGATCGTCTCCGGCGCGCTGTTCCAGCCAAACTCTGTCACCCACACCGGCGTGCCCGCGTCGCCGTTGGCCTCCATCACCTCGCGCAGCAGCACCACGCGGCTCACGTCGTTGCGCGTGTCGATCGGCTGCCGCCAGCTCCAGTTATCGCGCCCGCGCAAAAAGACGTAGCGGTGCTCGTCCGGCGACTGCCCCAGCCCATAGCTCTGGGCCGCCATCACGTCGAAGCTCTCGGCGCCGCCCGCCTTGTACACCCGGTCCAGATACTCCAGCTCGGTCATCGGCGCCCGCTCGTCCAGGCCATCGGTGGGCGCAAGGCCGGGGAAAAGCAGCACCACCTCGGGGCTGGCCGCGCGGGCCGCCGTGGCACCAACGCGCAGCAGTTCCACCAGCTCCTCGGGGCGTGGCTCGCGCCAGCCCCACTCATTCTTGAGGTTCGGCTCATTCCAGAGCTGGAAGTAGCGCACCGTCGGGCTGCCCGGCGCATCTTCTACGCCATCGCCGTCGTAGCGCTCCACCACCGCGCCCACAAAGCGCCCGTAGTCGCTCAGATCGTCGGGCGGGCCGGTCGAGTTGCCGTCCTGCAGCAGCCCCGCCACAAACTCGGGCGTCGCCGCCGCAACCTGCCGCGCCCAGGCTGGCGGGCGCTCCAGCCGCCAGATCAGCGCTACACCCGCCGCGTTCGCCGCCGCCGCGATCCGGTCATACTTGGCCCACGCCAAAACAGCGCCCACCGCCTCGAGGTTGCGCCGGTCCTCGAAGTCGCCGCGCCCATGGATCTCGATGTCGTCCCACGGCACCTGCATGCGCGCAAACCCGGCCCCCATCCCGGCGGTCAGCTCGAACGAGCGCGTCACCGCCGCCGGGTCTGGCTCCAGATGTAGCCCAAAAAGATTCACCCCAAGCGCAGGCGGCCCGCCCCCAGGGATCGGCCCAGGGGCGGGCGCAAATGTAATCCCCCGGTTCGCCGCGTTATCGAACCACACCACCGCGCCGAGCGCGACAAGCAGCAGCAGGTCGAGCAGCAGCAGCAGCGGGAGTCGGGCGTGGCGCAGGGTATTCATCGCGGGCGATTGTAGGCCGCGCCCGCTCAGCTGTCAATCACGCGCTGCTGTTGGGGCCAGCAATGGCCCGGAAATCTGTGTCATCTGTGGATAAATGCTCGGCGCCCGGCCCTGTCGGCGTTCTACGTTTGGCTAATGCCGTCCGTTCACAGCCTCTTTCTTGCGCCACACCTGCGAGGCCCCCCGGAAGAACCGAAATGCTACAAAGGCCATCACAATCACCAGGATAACCGCCAGCACCGGCACCAGGATCGCCAGCACGCTGATGATCAGCGCTGCCCCGTCCTCTGCGGCGCTCACCACGATGTTGCCCGTGCCCGCCGTGGCCGCCGTCACAACGGGGCGAGCCACCGCGCGCGCCGCGTGCGTGCTGCCCGCCGCGATCAGCCCCGCCGCGCCCACCAAAATGGGGTTGAGCGTCGCGATCTCGCCCTGGCTCGCCAGGGCCAGGATGGCGCCCGCGATCGGCGCGATCACCAGGCCCGCCGCGTGGATCGCGCTGTCTACCGCTGGCACCTTGTCGCCCACAAAGTCCAGCGCCGCCAGGGCCGCGAGGATCAGCAGCACAAACACATTCGTCAGCAGGTCGAACGGCGACGCCAGTTGGATCCAGCCCAGCCGCGCGAAGATGCCGATTGTAAGCAAAGGCAGGTAGGCGTTTAGCCCCGAGGCCGTCGCCAGGCCCAGCCCCGTTGCCAGGGCGATGATCCCCTCCATTGTGAACCCTTTCTCGCCGGCTGCTGGTAGTGGACAAGCGACCCGCCCCGGCGCAGCTCGGTGCGAGTCGCCTATACCCGGTTGACGTCCCGTACTTACAAGACGACAATTCTTGGCAAAAAGTTTCAGCCCTGCCCATTT
>JAYUYB010000446.1:0-3979 GCA_043752655.1 Chloroflexota bacterium | reverse complement strand
CATGACGACGAGGACTTTCCCTTTGGTGAGGCCAGCCGGGGTGGTTGTCCACGCGGCTGGCCCGTGTGGACAACCAACGCGAGCCCAGGAACGAACGCTCGTCCCGGATGCCTATGATGGCGCAGCTGCGGCGGCGGGCGCGCTCCCTGCCAGGAGTGTTGTGACTGCCGCGAGGAGCGCCGCTGTCGGCATCGGCTTGGGAAGAAACGCGTTCGCACCAACGGCATAGTGGGCGGCCACCTCGTGGGGTTCGGAGCGCCCGCTGATGACGAGGATCGGCAGATCGCGCGTGGCGGGGTGCTGGCGCAGCTGACGGCACAGGCTATGCCCATCCATTACGGCCATGACGATGCCGGTAATCACCAGATCGGGAGCTAACTGCAGGCAGGCGTCAAACCCCTCCTGCCCATCCACGGCGGATATGACCGTGTGCCCGGCGCGGCGAAGGATGCGTGCGAGGAGATCGAGGACGGCCGGATCATCGTCGACGGTAAGGATCGTTGCCACTGGTGTTCCTCGCATCGTATAGTCTTGCCCTACAGCGGTAGGGTCGCTGCGACGACCCACCAACGCCCGTGGTCTCGCCTGGCTCACCGCGGAAATCTGCACCGGCGATGCCCGTGTGCTGCGTGGCCGTGCACCAGAGTTCGCGATGAGCGGTTTGCTTTCGGGAACGGGTTGTGTAGGGAATACCTTGACGCTATCGGCATGTACCACCACGGCGGGCCGCGTCTTCTGGAGCTCAGTACCTCGGTTGGGGTCAAGGGCCACCAGCCGGCACTGATGGCTATGGGTAGCTCAGCTCGGCCCAGACGTAGCCCTCAGCATCAGCGACAGTTGCCGTATCGCCATCGTTGTTCCAGATCGCCCGGTTGATACCCCAATAAAGGTTCTGGGTGTTGTCTGCCCCGCTGACGACCCAGACCCTGACGGTGGAGCCTCGGTCGAGGGTGAAAGCGGGGAAGGTGTAGGTCGCCCCCACCGCATCGCGCAATGTCCAGCCGTCGAGATCGAGGGCACTATTCCCGTCGTTGCGGAGTGCGACGTACTCGCCCACTGCATCGTCGCCAGGCGGGTTGGCCTGTATCTCGGTGATCGTCAGGGCGTACACCGTGTCCGCCACTGGAGTGGGTGCGATTGCTGGCGCCCCTTGCGGCATGCGTCCAGCACAGTCTGTGCCCGCAAGGGCCGCCTCGATGTCGTCGGAGACGGCGGCGAGCAGGTCAAGCCCCGTTCGCTGTTCGATACAGGCGATGGTGGTCTCAAAGGCGTCCCAGGGCCGGCCCGCCACGCTGTTGTCGTTTGGCATCCAGATCGCGATGGTAAAGCTGTCCTTCGTGATGCGTGCCACGTCGTCGCCAACACTCTCTGGGATAAAGACCAGCACCTTCCAGGTGACCTCGGGGATGGTCAGGTTGCCACCCGCTAGCATCCCCTTACGGCCCCACCCTCCAGCAATGATGTACGCCTCATCCCGGTCGCTCTTCACAAGATCGCGCGTCTCGTCCTCGAGCGCCTTCCACGGCCCGCGATTGTTCTCAGGCGCCTGCGGGAGGATATTGGTGAGGATGAATGTCGCCTCGTTGTCCTCAGGGCTGGTCGTACGATCCGCTGAGGGCGTCATATGCCCCCGGTCGTAGCCGGAGCCACTGTAGTCGTCGTGGGTCACACGGCGCCACGCGACCGGCAGCGCGGTGTCGGTGATGAACTGCCCCTCGTAGCGATCCACCGGGCCGAGGTCGCTTCGCTGGAGGTGCCAGGACACCCAGTTCGGGACACCGCGGTCCCGGCTGTAACTCAGCGCATACTGGTCGCGCAGGATGAGGTAGTTGTCGGCATACCGCTCGTCAGCCACCGCACCACTCGGGTTGCCCAGGGTGAGGTGTACCTCCGGATCGGAATCCGCGCCAGGGGCGGGCGCCCTGTCCGGCTCCGTGGTGATGGCGGGTTGCTGGAAGAGCGTCGTGCAGCCCGTGGCGACGAGCAGAAAGAGGGTGAGCAGGAGCAGGGCGGGGTGTACCTGCGTGATGCGCGGTGGCATTGGGAGACTCCTGTCAGGTGGTGACGCGGTAGGTATGAAGGCCGATGGTGGCGCCCTGGGAGTCGCTGCCGATGATCATGACATGAACGGTCGTTTCGCCAATCAGATAGACCGACACCCCGGCGAGGCGCGTCGCGATGCTGTCCCGTAGCACGGTGAAGCGTCGCGCCGTTGCCCGTTGCGCGTCGGTGAACCAGTCCCGCTCCTCAACCAGCGGGGCGAAGAAGGGGTCAAGATCCTGGACGCAGACGGGGGCGTCTGGCCCGAGCCCCATCTGCGCGCGCAGTAATGCCGGGGTGATGACGACCTCCTCCTCCCAGAAGATGGGCACGAAGGGCGCGTCCGATTCACTTGGGAGCATCAGGCCGCTGCTCGCGGTGGCGATGGCCTCGAAGTCATGGGCCGGGGGACGTAGCATCTGGGCGGCTCCTTACGAACAAATGTTCGTCCAGTGTAGCAGAGCGGGCGAGTCGCCGCAATACGGTTGCATCGCTGCCCCAGGTATGACGCTCCCAAGCGGGATACCCGAAGGCGAAGCGGTCGTACGGTGTTCGTACAGCGGAGATGGCAATGAGGGCAAAGATCACGACCCGGTGGGCAGGCTGGGAGATGGGTAGAGGGGCGAGTGAGGCTGTGCCACCCCGCTCGCCCCTCCCAATCTGCCGCGTAATCGCAGCCACTATGGGCGTCGTAGTCCTCGAACCGCAGCGGTCCAGCGGCGGGTAGCCGTTCGTCCGTCAAGCACCGGGTTCGGGAAGCAGGAGGCGAGGAAGAGGGCAAGGAGCAGCATGCTCAGCGGCAGAAGCCAAGTACGCTCGCGGCCCATCACGGTCACAAACCCCCAGCCCATCGCCACAAGTGCCAGTGCCAGGTCTCGCCGGTCGCGCAGCAGCCGCAGGGCCAGCAGGCAGCAGACGACCATGCTCGCGGCCAGCCAGAGGACCGAGAGTGTGCTGCCTACGTAGCCAAAGAGCGGTGCATGGATGAGGGCGTAGCCGTACCACTGTCGTGGGAACAGGTCGAAGGCGAGGTGAACGGCAACCGCCAGGCTCACTCCGGCAGCACCAAGCTGGAGCCAGCGCTCGCGCCCCTGAGCCAGGAGAAAGAGGCCGAGGGGGAGCAGGAACCCGTGGGTGATGATCGAGCGGTGGACAAGGAAGAGCGAGAAGACGCGATCCGCGTCGGGGAGCTGAAGGCCGATCAGGGTACCGAGGATCAAGGCGATGATGGCGACGAGGTACGGCATGGCTCGGGTGTCCTTGGGAGTTGACGGTGAGAGATGTGGGCACAATGAACTACCACGCTGTTGCTGCCTGTATCATACTGAATTCCGTTACTCACCCACAACCCCCGTTGATGTTTCTATGTTCACCTGCGTAGCGCTTTGTCTTTAACACCCTGGTCATACCTACCTGCTAGGGTGCATGCAGGTCAACATCTGTGCTGGCCAGGACAGCACCTCGCACATCGGAGCCCCCATGCACTCGCCCCGCGTCCTCGCCCCGGCCCTGCTTGCTCTGCTCCTCGCCCTGCTTACGCTCCCTGTTGCGGCACAAGACCAGCGCTGCTTTGTTGAGACCGGCTTCTGCATCTCCGGCCCCATCCGTACCTCCTGGGAGCGGAATGGCGGGCTGGGTGTCTTCGGCTTCCCGATCAGCTCACAGACCCAGGAAATGGTAGAAGGCCGGGTGCTTCAGGTCCAGTGGTTCGAGCGGGATCGTCTGGAGATCCAGCCTGACGGCTCCGTGACCACTGGCCGTCTCGGCGTGGAGTATCTTGCACGCATCGGGACACCCTGGCAGCAGGGCCCTGGTGGTGCGGCCGGGGGCGGCTGTGCGGTTTACGAAAAACCGGCTGAAAGCCCCGTCCGCTTGCGGCGGGGATGAAAGCCGGGTCCGCCGGAGGCGGACATCCAACGCCAGCTCTGCACCACAGTGG
>JAYUYB010000445.1:0-3981 GCA_043752655.1 Chloroflexota bacterium | reverse complement strand
ACCCCGGCCACCCCGTATGATCGCGGCGCCGGCCGGGTGGATGTCGGCCTAGCAGCCCGCGCCGGCTTTGTGCTGAATGAAAGCTACGCGCACTTTATCGCGGCGAACCCGGCGCTGCGCGGCGACCCGAGCGCCCTCAACTTGCCCAGCCTCGCCGAGAACGAGTGCGCCGCCGTCTGTGTCTTCACACGCACCCTGCGCAGCACCCTCGGCGTGAGCAGCACGTGGGACGTCGCCACAAGCGGCGATCTACCCCTCGCCATCAGCGCGAGCCCCGCCAGCTTCACGCTCGCACCGGGCGCGAGCCAGAGCATGGTCTTCACCGCCACAATCGGCGCGCAGCCCGTGGGCGCCACGTTTTTCGGCGCCGTCGCCCTCAGCGAGCGCGCAGGGCTCGCCCCCGAGGCTGGCATGCCGCTCGCCGTGCGCTCGGCGCGCTCCACGCTGCCGTCGGCGCTTCAGCTCACCACAGACGACCGGCAGGGCGGCGAGACGCTAGCGTTGCGCGCGCAGGCGATCAGCCAGCTCAGTCGCACGACCTACGGCCTGGTGCGCCTCATCCCCGAACAGGGCGGGGTGAGGCAGGACCCAACCGGCAGCGATCTCGGCGACGGGGTGGCGGGCGGGATCTACACCAGGACGCTGACACTGCCTGTGGGCACCACGCGCTTCCGCGCGGAGCTTGGCGGCAGCGCCGCGCGCGACCTCGACCTGTTCATCGTGAGCAACAGCGACGGCGACGGCGTGTACGAGAGCGGCGAGCTGCTCTGCTCCAGCGCTGGCCCAACCGCACAGGAGCGCTGCGAGCTGGCGTCGCCCGACCTGATCGCTGGGCGCGCCGACGCGCTGCCGATCATGCTGCTGGTGCAGAACCTGCACGGCTCGCGCCCCGACGACCCGGCATTCGTCGACCGCTTTACGCTCGCCACGGGCCTGCTCCAGCGGGCCGAGGCGGGCAACTTCGCCGTAAGCGGGCCGAGCGCGGTGCCAGCTGGGCAGCTCTTTCGGCTGGGGCTAGCCTGGGAGCTCACCGACGCGCGGCCTGGCGACGTGTACATCGGCGTGGTGGGCCTTGGCAGCACACCAGCCACACCGGGAGATCGCGGCGCCCTTGCGCTCACCCTGACGTACGCGCCGCACCGGGTGAGCCTGCCGCTGCTGCGCAGGTAATAGCTTTTCCTGCCTGTATGGGCCGGAAATCGGTGGCATCTGTGGACAACATGCCCGGCGCTAGCTACGCCACAGCGGCGGGAAACTCGGGACCCTCAAGCAGGCCAACGCCAAACTGCTCGGCGATAAAGTCGCCCAGCGCCTCGGAGTCGGGGAAGCTCACCACCCGCTCCTCGTCGCCGTCGCGGTAGGCCACGCGCCAGATCTCGCCGAAGCGCTCATCCTGCCAGACGCGCAGGTCGGCACTGAGTGTTAGTGTGCGCTGATCCATAGTCGCTCTTCCCCCGTATGATAGTCTCATCATGTTCTACATGTACTACGTTCGCGCCAGTTCTTTAGTTCTTCGCCGTTGATGAGAGTAGGATGAGGGATCTGCTCGCGGAGACCAGCCGTGGCCGCAACCGCTCGCGCAGCTACACCAAGGGTACACCCAACCACCGCCGCCGACAACGGCCTCTGGGCCGATCTCGCCGCCCGCGCGGCCGCGCCCGCACGCTCTGCTGGCCTCTACGCGCAGCTCACACGCCGCCTCGCCGTGCATCCCGCACGCCTTGAGGCGCCCAGCGATGGGATCTGGGAGAGCCTGGTGCGCCGCACCGACACGGCCCAGTATCGCCCGCACCGCGTGGAGGGCGTTGCCGAGGAGACCCTGGAGGAGCACGGGCAGATCTCTACCGTGCTGCGCAGCCCCACGGGGCGCTACCTGCGCCTTTCCCCCGCCGAGCGCGAGCTGTGGGGCCTGATGGACGGCACGCAGAGCGTTGCTCAGCTGGCGACTCAGGGCTTTCTACGCTTCCGCCAGCTGCTCCCGGTGACTGGCCTGGTGGCCAGCCTGCGCACCGATGGCTTCTTGCTCGACCCGCCAGTGAGCGTGTACGGCGGGCTCCACGGGCGCATGGAGGCCGCCACGGTGGAGGGCTGGGGCAACCGGGTTACTAGCAGCCTGCGCCAGCGTGAGTTTGCCATCGGCGGCGTGGACGAGGCGGCGGGCGCGATCTACCGTTGGGGTGGGCGGCTGCTCTTCACACGGCTCGGCCTGGCGCTGCTGGCCCTGATCAGCCTGATTGGCATAGGCTGCTTTGCACTACTGGCCAGTGGCGTAGCTGGCTCCTACACGCTGATCGACAGCGAGAATGCCGGGTTGAGCTTGCTAGCGCTCTGGGGCGCCCTACTCGTCTCGTTCGGGTTGCACGAGCTGTCGCACGCCCTCGCTGTGAAGCACTTCCGGCGCAAGGTGCTGCGCGGCGGCGTGATGATCTACTTCGGCATGCCCGCCGCCTTCGTAGATACCAGCGACATCTGGCTGACAGGGCAGCGGGCGCGCATCCTTACCTCGCTAGCCGGCCCGCTCTGCGATCTGCTCTTGGGCTCGCTTGCCGCCATCGCCGCCGCGCTGCTGCCGCCAGGCCTCGCCGGCGCTGCCGCCTACAAGCTGGCCGTGGCCTCGTACCTGGCCGCGCTCTGCAACCTCAACCCGCTGCTGGAGCTCGACGGCTACTATATGCTCAGCGACTGGCTGGGCCTGCCGAATCTGCGCCGTCGCGCCCTCAGCTTCATCAGCGGGCCGCTCTGGCAGAAGCTGCGCACCGGAGCCACGCTCGGCCGCGAGGAGCGCATCTTTGCGCTCTACGGCCTGCTTGCGGCAGTCTACACGGCGCTGGCCGTGGCGCTCGCGCTCTTCTTCTGGCAGGCCCAGCTCGTCAGTGTGCTCGGCGAGCTCTGGGGCAAGAATACGCTCCTGGAGCGCGCACTCGCCGTCGTGATTGTCCTGGGTGTAGTGCTGCCCCTTGGCCTGGGCTTGCTGGTGGCGGCCTGGGGCCTGGTGCGGGCGGCGGCGGTGTGGGCGGGCCGACGCGGCTACGGACGCAGCCCGCTGATTGTGGCAGGCGCCCTCGCCCTGCTCGCGCTCGCACTGGCCGTGCTGCCGCTGCGCTTCCCCAACAGCCCCGAGGTCGGCCTACTCCCCTCGCTGCTCTGGGTCGTCGCGCTCGCCGCACAGCTCGCGCTGCGGCAGGACTACCGCGGCGCCGCTGTGGCCCGCGCCCTCGACTGCTTCCTGGCCGTCACGGTGCTCGAGGGCAGCGCGCTACTCGGCATCACGTTTCTGCCCACACTGGGCGATCTCTGGTCTGCCCTGGAGAATGTGGGCTTCGCGCTGCTACTCTTCGCTGGCTTTGTGGCCCTGCTCGACATCGACCTGCGCCAGTCGCCGCCCGCCGAGCTGGCGGCGAGCGCCCTGCTGATGGCCCTGGCCTTTCTGGCTGGCGGGCTCACGATCGGGCTGCTCCAGGCCAACGACCCCGCCCGGCCATTTGTGCTCCACGTTCTGGCGGCCGCGCCGGTCTACTGTAGTGCGGTGGCGCTGGCGCTGCTGCTGCCACAGGTGGCGGGCCTGCGCGACTCGCGGCTGCTCTGGAGCTGGCTGCTGCTCTGGCTTGGCATCGCCGCGCAGACAGCGGCCTACGTGCTGGTGCTGCTGCACGCGCCGGTGGCCTTGTCCGCCGCGCTGCTGGCATCGGGGCTCTGGGCAGCCGCCTGGTGCTCGCACTACGTGGCCCTGCGCCAGGTGGAGCCGCGCAAGGGCGGCTGGCCGCTGGAGCCAGCAACAGGCGAGGCCGAACGGCTTCAGCGCGCCTTTCGCCACACCTACGCGGGCCTCTACCAGATGCTGCGCGATCACCACGGCGCCCGGCGCGCCCGCGCCCTCGACGACCGCATGGACGTGCTGGCCGCCACGGCGAACTGGGAGATCACCCTTGACCGCGAGCAGGCCCGCATCGGCGCGGAGCTGCTGGCCCGCCCGCTGGACGC
>JAYUYB010000444.1:0-9570 GCA_043752655.1 Chloroflexota bacterium | reverse complement strand
GCCGTATCAGTTCAATATCAACAACCATTGTACTCCCCCTGCGGTGTTGGCTCACGAACAGCCTACTCATGCCATTATATCACACGAACAAGTGTGTCCTATCTGGCCCATGCCGGCGCCGGCGCATCGTGATGGGCTACGCCGCCACCTCATTCCAGGGAACGTACCTCCGAGGGATGGTCATTTTCGTGAATGATCCCTGGAAATTGATTGCGAAAACGGCACCCTTCGGCGCATTCACCGTGTCGTAGAAGATGATGTCGCCGTGGAAGTCGTCCAGGATCACATCACGGGCCGATTTCTCGTGCAACCAGCCGAAGAGGCGCACGATCTCGCCCTGCTCCCACTCGAGTGTGCCATAGTAGGGCAGCTCTTCCTCGGGGGTCGCTGCCCACTCCACCTCGCGCAGCTTGAGGCGGCCCTCGCGGGTGATCGTGGAGTCGCTCAGGCTGCACGCCAGGCTCTTGGTCTGGAAGGTGCGCTCCTGGTACGCAGGGTCGGGGAGGGGCACCTCAACCCGCAGCGCGACGGGGCGATGTTCCGGGTCTCCGTTGGCGCCGTGGACATCACCGCGATCTTCGCGGCCAACGGCTGGCAGCAGATCCCGGCCCAGGGCAGCGTGCTCGAGTAGTGGCACTACGAGTATCACCCCGACGGTATCTCCTGGCGGAGCGCGATGGCGCAGGTCTGGCCGACCGATATGCTGGCCGCAGCCTTCCTTGAGATCGACGGGGCTTCGGTCGGCTGTACGACCGACTCCCTGCCGCCCAGTGACGGACTCGATCTACCGCCCGGCGCGTGCATGCCCGACCGCCGATCTGTGAGGATGCACCTGGCGTGAGCTACAGCCGCGGCTGTGGGCCGCCGGTGCTCCCAGGGATCGCGTTTGGTGCCCGTGGCAACGGTGTGTGTGATTCGCACCACACTGAGGTCGATGGTGCGGGCTTTGCGGATGTACAGGTGGTGCCACACATCCACCTGTGTGCTGCGTCCAGCCGCAGCGGTGATGGTTGCCGTCGCGTCTGGCGGGCCGTGGGTCGTCGGATCCACTAACTGGAATCGCGTCCCATCGCGCCGCGGACGCCCCCGCGTACCCGTCCTATGTCATTGTGAAGATGGGTAGCAAGGGCGCGTATTGGACGGATGGCTTTACGCGGGAGTTTGCTGCGGCGTATGTGGTTGAGGCGGTCGATACCGTCGCGGCGGGCGATGCGTTTAATGGCGGGCTCGCCGTGGCGTTGGCCGAGGCCCGCCCGCTGGCCGAGGCGATCCGCTGGGGGTTGGCTGCGGGCGCGTTGGCGGTGACAAGAGCCGGCGCTCAGGCGGCGATGCCCACTCGCGACGAGTTGCTGGCGTTGCTGGCGCGCCAGTCCTAGCGCCCGCACCTGCCCCCGCCCAACCTGGAGTAGGCTTAGGCGCGAACGGGAAGTGCCGCAAGCTGCGCCAGCAAGGTCGGCAGCGGGAGCCTGTCCAGGCCCGGCAGCACCAGGTCGGCGTGGCTGAGATCCATCAATCTGGTCACCGGGTTGGGCACAGCGACGCCACGCATGCCCGCCGCCTGCGCGGCGCGCACCCCATTCGGTGAGTCCTCTAGCGCAACCGCCTGCGCGGGTGCAACACCGAGCTTAGCCAGCGCGGCGAGGTAGAGGTCGGGCTCGGGCTTCGTGCGGGCCACGTCGTCGGAGGTGCAGATCGCGGCGAAGTGGCCCAGCAGGCCCAGTTGCTCCAGATAGCCGACCACCCAGGCCCGCGGCGAGCTGGAGGCCAGGCCGACCTGCAGCCCGAGTGCGGGCGCAGCATTGAGGTAGTCGAGTACTCCCGGCAGCGGCGCGGGTGAACCGAGCAGATCGAGGAAGCGCGCGCGCACCATGCTGCGGATCGCTGGCCGGTCGATCGGGTGCCCGAGCAGCGACTCGAGGTGATCGTAGGGATCAAGCATGTGGCTTGAGCCGATGCTGATCGCCCAGGTCTCGGTCGAGAGCGCACACCCGTGCGTGGCAAAGACCTCCTGCCAGGCCTGATAATCCGGGGTCTCGGTGTCGACGATCAGGCCGTCGAAGTCGAAGATCAGGGCGGTGATCATGTCCTTAGCTCCGGTTCATTGCTATGCCGCGTCGATTGCTTGTAAGAGACCCTCGGCCTGTGTCCGAAAGCGCTTGACATTGCCGAGTTTGATCTCCTCGTAGCCGCGAATCTCGTCGGGAAGTTGTGCGAGCTCGACCGTGGACCGGTAGCTCTCTGGCGTCAGACGGCTGAGCGCGCGCTCGATCATGGCGCGATACTCACCGATCAGCGCGCGCTCGACGCGACGCGCCTCGGCGTAGCCGAATAGGTCGAGGGGCGTGCCGCGCAGGCCCCGCATCAGCACCAGGATGCGGAAGGCGTTAGCAAACCAGCGACCGAGGGCGACCTTCTTCTGCCAGCCGAGTGCGCGCAGAAAGGGCGGGTGCAGTTGGTACTTGATGCGTGCGCCCGCGCCAAATTGCTCGGCAACCTCGCGGCTAAACCCAGCGCTTGTGAAGAGCCGGGCCACCTCATACTCGTCCTTGTAGGCCATGAGTTTGAAGAGGTAGCGCGCTACCGCCGTGCAGATCTGGGTCTTGCCAGGGGCGGCCGCCTGCTCGGCGAGGCGCACGCGTTCCACGAACGCGACATACTGGCGTGCATAGCCCACGTTCTGGTAGGCGATCAGCTCCGGCACGCGGATCTCGATCAGACGCCGTAGTTCGCTGCCCGCCGGCGCGCCGACGCTGTCGATCAGCCTCCGCGCCTCGGCCGATAGCTGTGGGGTGGTTGCTCGGATGTCATCTGGCGCCGGCTCCAACGCCGTGCCCGGCGCTACGACCACCCGGCGTCCGAGGCGAAAGGCGTGGGTGTTCATCTGCACCGCGACGCCGTTGAGCGTGATCGCCTGCTCGATCATCCCGGCGCCGATCGGGATCAGCCCGCGCTGGTAGGCCGCGCCGACCACGATCATATTGGCGGCAAGATGGTCGCCAAACGCCTCCTCGGCCAGCGCGATCGCATCCAGGAAGAAATTGTCTGCCGCTCGGGTGTGGCTGTTGATGCTGGCGATCAGCCCGTCGATCGAGGGGAAGCGCGCCGCCACGCTCGCCACCATTGCGCCGGTCGGCACCTGGCTGGTCGATGCGACGGCGGTCGTTCGCTCGGCGCTCGCTCGGGCGATGTTCTGCGGCACGGTGGCAGTCAGCAGGTCGAAGGCAAGCAGGCAGTCGGCCGCGCCGGCGGCGATCCGGTTCGAGCCCGTCGGCGGGGCCGCGCTGAGCTTCAAGTGCGACACGACCGCGCCACCCTTCTGGCTCAGGCCGGTCTGGTCGAGCCCATCGACGTGCTTGCCGTCGAGCAGCGCCGCCGTAGCGAGGATCTGGCTGACGGTGACCACACCGGTTCCGCCGATCCCGGTCATCGCGATCGCACAGTCCGGGCCGACGCGCATGACCGGATCCGGCAGCGGCTCGTTGACCTCAAGGCGCCTGCGAACAGGCTTCACCGCTCCCGGCTCCACCGTGATGAACGCCGGACAGTCGCCGAGCAGACAAGAGTAGTCCTTATTGCAGGACGACTGGTGGATTTGCGTCTTGCGGCCGAACTCGGTCTCCACCGGGTGTACGCTCAGGCAGTTCGACTTGGCCCCACAGTCGCCGCAGCCCTCGCAGACTGCCTGGTTGATCATGATCCGAGTGCTCGGATCGGGCATCCGGCCGCGCTTACGCAGCCGGCGCAGCTCGGCCGCGCACAGCTGGTCGTGGATCAGAGCGGTGACGCCGGGCGTCTCGCGCAGCGCCACCTGGGCCTCGTCGAGCCGGTCCCGGTGCCAGACCTTAACCCCGGGCGCCCAGCGCGTGTCGGGCGGGTAGCGGCGCATGTCGTCGCTGGTGACGATCATTTGCCCCACCCCCTCGGCTTCGAGGGCGCGCGTAAGCGCGGGGGCCGACATTGCGCCGTCGACCTCCTGGCCGCCAGTCATGCCGACGGCGCCGTTGTAGAGGATCTTGAAGGTGACGTGGGTTCCGGCGGACACCGCCTGACGGATGGCCAGCGAGCCTGAGTGAAACAGCGTGCCGTCGCCCAGATTCTGGAACATGTGCGCGGTCTCGGTGAAGGGCGCGGCGCCGACCCACTGGGCACCTTCGCCGCCCATATGCCCGAGCCCGATCGTGCTGCGATCCATGCCTAGAACGAGACCATGGCAGCCGATCCCGCCACCGGCCAGCGATCCCGCAGGCACCGTGGTGGAGCGGTTGTGCGGGCAACCCGAGCAGAAATAGGCGGTGCGGGCCAGGCCCGGGCCGGTGCTAAGCGACATCACAGGTAGCTCACGCTGGGCACGCAGCAGGGTCAGCCGCTCGGCGAAGCGCTCGCCGGGGATGCTGCGGTCGAGCCGCTGGGCCAGCAGCGGCGTGAGCGCCTCGGCATCAAGCTCGCCATGCGCCGGCAGGAATGGTCGGCCCTCATGGTCGTGCTTGCCGATCACGCGCGGCCGTTCGGGCTGGTGGTAGAGCGTATCGCGGATGAACAGCTCTAGGAAGGCGCGCTTTTCCTCTACGACAATGATCTCCTCGAGCCCGCGTGCGAAGGTTCTGACGATCTCCTGGTCGAGCGGGAAGATCATGCCCAGCTTGAGGATGCGCACGCCATAGCGCTCAAGCGCCTCGTCATCAAGCCCCAGGCCGGAAAGAGCCTGGCGCAGCTCGTAGTAGGGCTTGCCCGCCGTGACGATCCCGATTCGCGCCTCTGGCGCGGCGACGGTGATACGATTCAATCGATTGGCGGCGGCGAAGGCGACCGCCGCGACGAGCCGGCCCGTGTAGATCTCCTGCTCAAGGGTCAGGCTGGTTGGCGCGCCGAGCGTGTGAGTCTGGGTCGGCTGCCACGGACGACCGTTGATCGTGAGTGGCGGGCGGACAATACCCAGGCGGTCCGCGCCGACCAGCGCGGTGCCGAACTGCTCGGCGACAGTGTTCGACAGCTTGAAGCCGACCCACAGGCCCGCGAAGCGCGAGAGCTCAAAGCCGAGGCGGCCATAGTCGAGCACATCCTGGATGTTGCCCGGCATGAGCACGGGCATCAGTGCATCGTACATAGCCGTCTCTGAGGCCGAGGGTAGCGTCGATGACTTTGCCATCGGATCATCGCCGGCCACGGCCAGCACACCGCCATAGCGTCCGGTGCCGGCAAAGTTGGCGTGCTTGAAGATATCGCCGCTGCGGTCGACGCCGGGAGCCTTGCCGTACCACATGCCGATCACGCCGTCGTAGCGCGGTTGTGGGAACAGGTTTGCGATCTGGCTGCCGAAGATCATGGTTGCGCCGAGATCCTCGTTCACGCCAGGGATGAAGCGGATGTGGTGCTCGTCGAGGAGCTGTTGATTCCGCTGGATGAGCAGGTCGAGACCGGCAAGCGGCGAGCCGCGGTAGCCCGAGATCAGGCCAGCGGTGTTCAGGCCGCGACGCTGGTCGGCGCGGTGCTGGTCGAGCGGCAGCCGCACGAGGGCCTGCACGCCGGAGAGCAAGATCGTGCCCTCGGCCTGGGTGTATTTTGCGTCGAGCGAGAATGCGGGGCGGTCGCTCATGGGCAGCCAAAAGCCTCTCTAGTGCAAGGAGCGTCAGGCGGGGTAACGCCCGGCCTAACGCGCTCCTACTGCTGCTTGAAGGGGCCGTCGCGCTCGGCGAGGAAAGCCCGCATATCACCGGCCTCCATCAGCCCGAAGAGGTGATCCTTCTTGGGGATGCCGATCGCGCCGAGCACCAGCGTATCATTCGCCTTGTGCTGGTACTGTGCATTCATGAAGCCCATGCTCTCATAGGTGCGCCGCAGGCTGTCTTTGGTCATCCGTACTGCATAGGCTGGAACCATCGCGATCCGCTGGGCCATGCGCCGGGCCTCTTCCATCAGTTGCGCCTGGGGAACCACGCGCGCGACCATGCCAAGCGTGAGCGCCTCCTGGGCGGTGATCGTGTCCCCGGTGTAGTAGAGGTAGTGGATCATCTTTGGGTTGCTATTGAACCAGGGCTGGAGAAGCAGCGGCGAGAGCGCGCCGTGGCGGATCTCCGGCTCGCCGAAGCGGGCCTCTTCTGCGGCAATGGTGATGTCGCAGATCATGGCTAGGTTCGACCCCGCCGCAACCGCGTAGCCGTTGACGGCAGCGATCACCGGGATGCGCAGGTTCCAAATCTTTAAGATCGTCTGAAAGTTGTAGTTCGTCGCCGCGCTCAGTTCAGAGGTCGTTTCGGGCATCTGGAGGCCATCGAGGTCGAAGCCAACCGAGAAGGACTTGGTTCCGGCCCCGGTAATGATCAGACAGTGGAGGTCATCATCGGTGTTTGCCTCGTCGAGCACGCGACCGAGCTCCTGCATCAGCGCCGGAGAGAGCGTGTTGAGCTTGTCGGGCCGATTGAGGGTGATCGTGGCGATGGTTCCATCGCGCTCGAACAGGAGCACAGGCTCGGCCATCGAAGGCTCCTCTCGCTTCAGTGTGGCAATCTGTCCACAAGGTGCATCAGGTGGATCAGGGAGTGGCCTTAGCGCAAGCTATTTACGATCGCCATATACTCGCGCACGCGCTCGATGTCGATCGCTCCGCCCCAGCCGTCGCGCTCCAGGCAGGTGCCAACGAAGGCACCATCGGCCGCAGCCAGCATACGTGCGGCATTGGCGTGGTTCGTGTAGCCGGCCAGGATCACCGGCAGGCCCGGCAGGTCGCGGCGCACATCACGGATCATGCCGAGCGTCAGCTCCTCGTCGGGGCTGCCGAGCGAGACAGCATCGGCGCCAACAGACTTGGCGGCGCGGGCGACCTCGACGGTCGGCTTGCCGCCGAACCACTGGAAATGCATCGAGTCGATCTCGGCGATCATCTTCACGTGGCGCGCCCCGATTGTGGCGCGATACTGCATCACATCGTACGGGTTGGCCTCGACCATGCCGCTGGCCGTCAGGGTCGCACCCACAAGCGCGCCGCAGCGCAGGTAGGAGCCGTTGCACACCTTGGCGACGGCTAGGGAGGCCTTCAGAGCATTGCGCATGATCTGCACCCCGATCTGGAACTCCGACCCGGTCGCCTTATCGATCGCTCGGACGATATTGGCCACCCCAGCGACCCGTGCCGGGTCGGTAGCATCCTCTTTTACATAAACCCGGTCGACAGTCTGAACCAGACAGCCGTCGGCACCGCCCTCGTAGAGCGCCTGCGCATCGGCCAGGGCCCGCTCCAGGGTCGCCTCGTAGCTACCCTCCTCGTAGAACGGGGTTCCCGGCATCGTCCCCAGATGGATCATGCCGAGCACGACCTTCTTTCGGCCAAGCTGATCAAAGACTCGCATTGGGCTCTCCCTGGCTGAAATAGGCTTAAAGGAAGGCGTCTCGCCACGCCGCATCTTGCGCGGCCAATGCCATGAGTACGAGTACCTTGGTCATGCTAACCAGATCGCTCATGCGTGATTGCGGCGTCTGCTCAAAGTGCGAGTAGGCGCTGGGGTAGCCGATGATCGAGACATTCGGCGTGAACTGCATCAACGAGATGTCATCGCTGCGTCCGACATAGCCTGGGTGCTCGACCATGGCAATACCGTGCTGCCCCGCCCAGCGCTGCATGTCGCGGGTGAAGTCCAGCAGTTGTGGCGGCGTCACGGCACCGCGGGCCTGGCTCGACAGCCCGGTGAACGAGGCGCCTTTCCCGAAGTTGGTGGCGCCCTGGCTCCGCAACTGCGCTTCCTGGCCGTGGCCGTCGATCACGATCGCGTAGTTTGGTAGCTCATCGGTCGGGGTGCGGTGGAGCAATCGGTTGGCGGCGCGCGAGAAGCCCTGGTTCCCCTTGTCGACCGGGCCTTCCTCCTCGTCATTGAGCAGCATGAGCGCGTTCACATCGTAGTGTGAGAGCACCTGGGCTGCCAGCAGCAGCGCCGCAGAGCCGGCCTGGTTGTCGAGGAAGCCCGCGACATGGTCGCTCTGGCGATCCCAGTTGGCGGCTAGATGGTGGACGACCCGCGTATGCATCGGCAAGTCGTCGCGGTCGCAGACGAAGCGCACGCTGGCATCTTCATACGAGATCATCTGGCCCTCAGCCAACCGCTCGAGCGGCCCCGTGCCATGTGGGGCGGCGAGCGCCATCGCCGCGCGTGCGCCAGATGTCGCACGATGCGAGCAGAAGGGCGTCACCGGATAGCCGCTGCCGTCCCAGGCGCCGGTCAGGTAGCTACAGATGTCGGCGTGGGCCGAGAGCCAGAGCGCCGGCCGACCGGCCCCGACCTTGACGGTGATCGAGCCGGAGTTACGTGCGTTGCGATCGAGAGTGATCCGCTCCTGGTTTCCAGCACCTTGGGCTAGGATCTGTGCGACCAGTGGCCCCTGCACACGGCTGACGGTCAGCGTTGGCGAATAGTTGTCGGACAGCTGCTGAAAGATCTGGAAATACGCCTCACCAGTAACCATCCGGTCGAGGGTCGCCATGATCGCAGGGTATTGGCTCGGGATTCGATCGAGGATGTAGCCGGATTCGCTCATGGTCAGCTCCTTAACACTAGAGCGTAATCGATTACGGTTCGCGCAATCGATTACGCATGGCATAAAAACGGGGGGCTACCCGCTGCGAACCGCCGGGTGCCTGTCCAACAGCGGATGGGCGAGCGGGCTATGGAGCGTCAGGCTGCATGTGATCCCGCAGGGCCGCCAGGATGGTCTCGATCGGAGCCATAGTCACCTGGCTTGCGCTGATCTGCGGGCCGATAATCGTACAACCCCATGCGCGCAACTGCTGAACCGACTCACGGGTGCGCGGGTGGTTCCAGAGCCCGGGGTTCATGGATGGCGCGATAAAGACCGGCCGACCAGCGCCAATCGCATCGGCGACCATCGCTGTCGCAAGATTATCGGCGAGGCCAAGCGCAAGCTTATTGAAGGTGTTAAAGGTGCAAGGGGCGACGAGCATCGTCCCAAAGGGGAAGACATCGAGTGGCGGTTGATTGTAGCCACGGATCCAGTGGGCACCGGGAACATCCAGCAGCGTCTCAGTGGGCGTGACGAGCTCAACGTTCGGCGTGCCGACGACATAGGTCGTCCAGCCTGCATCCAGGCAACCCTGAATAAGTGGCCCTACCTGGCGCACGGTGCCGGCCGCAGACGCAAACAGAAAGAGGCTGTGGTGATCATGCATCTGTTTATTGTGCTTTCGCGGTGATTTCCTGCAATTATAGACTGAATTTGGAAGAACGCAAGAGGGCAGGCTAACGGACGGGCGATTGCAACGTCCCTGATCCGCGCCATCCTCATCTCCCTAATCCCTGCTCCACGCAGATGGAGCAGGGGGAACCACCCCGGTCTCCGTGCGGTGGGGGCTTCGTGGCCCGTCGCCCAGAATGGTATACTGAGCGGCGGGCGGAGCAGTTTGAATGGAGAAGATGCCATGCTCGAGCAGGCAGACATGCTGTTTATCAACGGAACAGTCGTCACGATGGATGCGGGCTGGAATGTGATCGAGCGCGGCGCCGTAGCAGTTCGTGGCGGCGCGATCAGCGCCGTTGGGCCGACAGAGACGCTCATAGCCCAATATCA
>JAYUYB010000443.1:0-9573 GCA_043752655.1 Chloroflexota bacterium | reverse complement strand
TCGAGCTGATCCTTGCCTACAACCCCGAGCTGGAGCGCGAGCAGCTGGCCTTCGAGGCCCAGGAGACGATCAAGCTGCTGCGCTACGGGCCAGGCGAGCGCTGCCTCGGTGTGAGCGACCCCGCCTTCTGGGCCGCAGAGGCCACGCTGCTCCAGGATCTCGGCATCCTCAGCGCCGCCCCAGACCTCGCCGCCGCCGTCCAAGGCCAGGCCGTCACCGACTTCTACGCGGCGCGCGGGGTGCGCTGCCCTGAGTAGCTTCCGGGAAGCTGACAACACCTAATCTGCGTAATCTGCGGACAAATATGGAATTCCTCGACGCCCTGCTCACGCTCCCCGAGGTCGATGAGGCGAAACTCTCGCCGGATCGCCGCTGGGTTGCCTTCACCTGGGCCAACCTCGGCCTGAACACCGATGTCTACGCCGTGCCCACCGATGGCTCCGCCCCGCCCGTCGCGCTCACCGCCACCGCCGAGGAGACGCGCCTGATCGCATGGGCGCCCGACTCGCTGGCTGTGCTTGTGGCCGAGGATCACGCGGGCGACGAGCGCGTGCGCCTGTTCCGCGTGGCCCTGGCTGTGCCTGGCCACATGGAGCCCCTCACCGAAGCTAGCCCGCCCTACTTTCTGGCTGGCGGCGCCCTCAGCCCCGACGGCCAAACGCTCTTCTACAGCATGAACTACGATCTGGCTACTGGCCAGGCGCTTGAGTCCAGCGTGATCTACCGCCACGACCTCGCCAGTGGCGAGCGCGCCCCCCTCGCTCACGCGCGCCGCGCAAGCTGGGCCGGCCCCTTGCTCAACAGCGCCGGCACCCACCTGCTGCACCAGCGCGTGGATCGCGCCCCCGGCGGCGAGCAGGTCTACCTTGTGGATGTTGAGGGCGGCGAGGACCGCGAGATCCTCAGTGTCGGCGAGGCCGGCAAGGTGCGCGCCGAGTGGCTCCCCGACGGCCACAGCGTGCTGTTTGTGGCCGAGAGCCCCGACGCCAGCTACCAGCGCGTCGGCATCTACGATATTCGTAGCGGCGAGCAGCGCTACCTGCTCGACGATCCCGCCCGCCAGGTGGAGTTCGCCTGGGCCACCCCCGACGGCCTTGTGGTCGTAGACGAGGTGCGCGAGGCACGCCACCTGCCTGTGGTGCTCGACCCGGCTACGGGCACCGAGCTGCCGTTCCCGCGCCTGCCTGGTAACCTGCTGCCCCTGGGCCGCGCCCCCGACGGCGCCTGGATCGCCCTGCGCTACGACTCGACCACGCCCAAGGATCTTGTGCGCCTGGAGCAGCGCGACGGCCAGCTACAGCCCAGCTCGCTCACGCGCTTCCGCGAGCGGACAAGCCTCGACCTGAGCAGCCTCGTGCCCGCCGAGGATTTTCGCTGGCGCTCCGACGACGGCCTGGCGATCCAGGGCTGGCTCTACCGCGCCGCACCCAACGCCCGCCGCGCCGTGCTCTACATTCACGGCGGGCCAACCTGGCACTCCGAGCAGTGGGTCAATGCGCAGATCCAGTACCTGGTGCGCCACGGCTTCAACGTACTCGACATAAACTATCGCGGCTCTACCGGCTTTGGCATGGGCTTTCGTGAGGCGATCAAGCAAGACGGCTGGGGCGGCCGCGAGCAGGCCGACATCGCGGCAGGCGCGCGTGCCTTGATCGCGGCGGGGCTGGCCGAGCCGGGGCGCGTCGGCATCACTGGAACCTCGTACGGCGGCTACAGCGCCTGGTGCCAGATCGTCCATCAGCCGCCGGAGCTGATCGCGGCGGCCGCGCCGATCTGCGGCATGACCGACCTCGTGGTGGACTACGAGACCACCCGGCCGGATCTACGCCCCTACAGCGAGGAGATGCTGGGTGGCACGCCCGCCGAGCAGCCTGCGCGCTATGCCGAGCGCTCACCGATCAACTTCGTGGAGCAGATCCGCGGCCAGCTGCTGATCATCCAGGGCGCGCACGATCCCAACGTGACCCCGGAGAATGTGCGCCAGGTGGTGGCCCGTCTCGACGCCGCCGGTATCCCCTACAGCCTGCTGGAGTTCCCCGACGAGGGCCACGGCATCCACCGGCCCGCCAACCAGGCCACGCTCTACCGGCGCCTCGTGGCTTTCTTCGACGGTGCGATGGCGTAGGGGCGCCCCTTGTGGACGCCCCTACGTGAGGGCGCCCCTAAGCCACATACGCGCGCGTCTGGTTGCGCCCCGCGCCCTTCGCCGCGTAGAGCGCCTTGTCCACCCGATCCAGCAGCTCATCGACGGTGCCCGGCTGGCCCTGCTCGTAACTGGCTACGCCGAGCGTTACGCGCACTTCGACAGGGCCGACATCGGTTGGCACCGGCTCGCGCCCGATCCGCTCGCGCAGCCGCTCGGCCACCAGCAGCGCGGCGGCTGCGCCTGTCTCCGGCAGCAGCACCAGAAACTCCTCGCCACCGTAGCGAGCCACCACATCGATCTCGCGCAGCGTCTCGCGGCAGCGCGCGGTAATCGCCTGCAGCACCTGATCGCCGGCAAGGTGGCCATAGGTGTCGTTGATGCGCTTAAAATAGTCGGCGTCCAGCATCAGCAGGCTTATCGGGCGCAGGTAGCGCCCGGCTCGCTCTAGCTCGCTGCGGGCCAGCTGGAAGAAGTGCCGCCGGTTGAACACGCCTGTAAGTGGATCGCGCGTGGCTAGCTCCTGCACCTGGGCAAAAAGCTGACCGTTCTGGACGGCGATGGCCGCCGTGGCAGCTAGGGTCTCGAGCGCATCGAGATCGTCGGCGCTGTAGATGTCTGGGGCCACCGTCTGGATCGTGAGCGCGCCAATTGGCCGGTCGCCCACGAGCAGCGGCACCGCCAGCAGCGAGCCAGTCGCGTCCTCGGCCACGCCGTCCCCGAAGGGCTCCACGCCGAACCAGCTTTCTAGCTCAGGGTCGCAGTTACGGATCCTGAGCGAGACCCCGGTGCGCGTGATGTAGCCCAGCAGTCCCCGGTTTAGGGGCACACGCTGGATCGGCCAGGGGCCGTGCCCGTCCACGAGGTAGACATACACGATCTCTTGGTGCTCTGCGTCGAGCAGGGCGATGGCGCAGATATCGCAGGGCATCAGGCTGGCAGCAGCGCGGTGGATCGCAGCATAGAGCCCGCCGGTGGTCAGGGCGGCGCCAAATGAGAGGCTGGCGGAGTAGAGCAGCGCGCGTCGGTCGGCCTCGCGCACGGCGGTGGCGTAGAGCCGCGCGTTCCTGATCGCCACACCCGCCTGCCTGCTGATCGTCTCTAGCAGCTCCTGGTCGTCTTGGCTAAACGTGCGCTCTGCCACCGAGTGATACATAATCAGCACACCAAGCACCTCGCCCCCAGCTGTAACCGGCACGCCCAGCACTGCGTGAACATGCCAGGCGAGCAGGCTGCTGAGGGCGCGGGCCTCGCTGCTGTACTGATTGTTCAGGTAGGGCCTGCCGCTATCCACGACATCCCAGATCACGCCGACACCGCGGCGGTGCTCCTTGAGGCTGACCGGAACTTTCACATTGATCGTGTGGCTCGGGAGCAACACGTCGTGCTGAGCATCGTACAGCGGGAGCGCGCCGGCATCGGCGACTAGCAGTTCCATGGAGAGCTGCACCACTTGCTCAAGGATCTGGCCGATCTCCATAGAGCTGCTGATCGCCAGCGTCACCTCGCGCAGGCGACGCTCACGCTCAGCGCTCTTGGCGGGCGGGCGCTGCTCAAATGAAGGGTGCGTTGCGCTTGTCATGATCTGTTGCTATCCGAACGTAGTGGTGTGGTGCCGACTATCGGCTAGCGGCGCCTTGTACGGGCGCGCTATAGCGCGCCACTACTCTGCTCGGCTAGGGGCGCTTGCGGGCTCAGCGCTGCACGGGCGGCGGCGACGACAGCCCGGATGTCGCTCGCATCAATGCCGTAATGCGTGACGGCGCGCACCGTGGTGCCACCCATGCCGCCCATCAGCACGCCGTGCTCGCGCAGGGCGGCCAGAAACGCATCCACGCTCACGCTTGCGGCGCGTAGCTCGAAGCGCACAATGTCGGTCTGCACATGGGCGAGCTCCAGCTGCACGCCGGGGATCGTCGCGAGCCCCTCCGCCAGCAGGCGCGCGTTGGCGTGGTCTTCGTCCAGGCGCTCCACCATCTCCGTAAGGGCGACAATCCCGGCCGCCGCGATGATCCCGGCCTGGCGCATGCCGCCGCCAAGCTGCTTGCGCACGCGCCGCACCCGCTCCACAAAGGCGCGCGGCCCCGCCACAAGCGAGCCCACTGGCGCGGCGAGGCCTTTGGAGAGGCAGAACTGCACGCTGTCCACGTGCCGTGTGATCGCCGCCACCTCCACGCCAAGCGCCACGGCGGCGTTGAACACGCGCGCCCCATCCAGGTGCAGCGGCAGCCCCGCCTCGCCGGCAGCAGCGTACGCAGCCTCCAGGTAGGCGAGGGGCAGCACAGTGCCGCCGCAGCGGTTGTGCGTGTTCTCCAGGCAGAGCACGCCCGCAGGCGCCTGATGCGAGTCGCTGGTTGGCGCAAGCGCCGCACGCAGCCGCTCTAGGGGCAGCGTGCCGTCGGGGGCGGTGGGCAGCGTGTGGTAGACCATCCCGCCCAGGGCCGAGGCACCGCCCGCCTCGTAGAGATAAATGTGGCACTCGTCGCCGCAGATCACCCGCTCGCCGCGTTGGCCGTGGGCGAGCAGCGCCGCCAGGTTGCCCATGGTGCCGCTCGTCACCAGCACCGCCGCCTCTTTGCCCACCAACTCGGCGGCCAGCGCCTCCAGGCGGTTCACGGTGGGGTCCTCGCCATACACATCGTCGCCAAGGGCGGCGCGGGCGATCGCCTCGCGCATCGCGGGGCTCGGTAAGGTCACAGTATCGCTGCGCAGATCGATCAGCCCCGAATGTGCCTGCCCGCCACTCTGCTCGCCGTACATCGCAATCGCTCCGGGGATAGGCAGGGGCGCCTTATGCGCCCCTTGCGAAGAAGTGTAAACCATTTTTATTACCAGCCGCGCGCCAGGCTCACTCGGTCGGCGGCGTGATCGGCTCGCCAGCAGCCAGCTGCACCAGGGCCGGCTCCAGCTCTGCAAAGGTGATCCCGCCCTCGTAGCGCGCCTGGATCACCCCGTCGGCGTCCACCAGGAAGGTCCACGGCTCGGTGCGCAGGCCCCATTCTTCCATCGCGGGCACGCGCCGCCCCGCCTTAAACGCCTCGCCAAACGGGAACGGGTAGACCTCTACATGGATGAAGTTCACCTGCTCTTTGTGCTCGTCCTTCAGCTGCTTGATCACCAGCATGTTCGGCGCGCACACGGCTGTCTGGCAGTAGCCGGGGGTGGAGAAGGCCACAAGGAAGGGCTTGCGCGCGGCGATTGCGTCGGCCACCGTCAGCTGATAGAGCTCCGCGTCGGGGGTTGCATCCGAGGTAAGCTTGCTCAGGTCGGGCTCCTGGGCAACGGTGAGATTCCGGCTGGGCACGGCGCGGGCGCCAACGGCGGGGGCCTTCGGGCGCTCCAGCACGTCCAGGCGCATGCGGCTGGTCTCGGGGGCGCCGCCCGCGGTAGGGATGCTGATCTCCACGCTCCAGCCGCCCGGCTGATCAAAGCTGTTGTAGCCCACGTAGAGCCCGAAGGGCAGCCCTTCCCCCCGGTAAACTGCCGACGACTCGCTCTGCACCTGCTCTGGCTCGGGGCCGTCGAGGTAGAAGAAGCGCAGCCCAAGGCGCAGGTTCGGATCGTTCACAGGGGTGCCATCCTTGAGCACGCCCAGGGCCAGCCGGTTGGGGCCGCGCGTCAGCTCCGACACCGCCAGGATCGGGGTCATCGGGCTGGCGGTGGGCGCTGCGGCAGGCGTCTGTGCGCAGGCGGCCAGGATCATGCCAACTATCAGAGCTAGGCCTACACGGGTGGCCCGAAAAACGCGAAGCGCCATGGGAATTTGCTCCATACTCTAGGTCTTCGACGCGGCCAGAGCCGCGCTGTTCGTATTATACTGCCCTTGCTGGGCCGGAAATCTGTGTCATCTGTGGACAACATGCCTGGCCGCTATTCTTCACGCAGCGCCAGCGCCGGGCTCGTGCGGCTCATCTTGAACGCGGGGTAGATCCCCGCCAGCACAGCGGCCACCAGCGCCACCAGCAGCGCCTGGGCGAACAGTGCCGGGTCCAGCGTCAGCTCCAGCGTCCAGCCGAACGAGCGCCGGTTGATCACGTAGACCAGCACCAGCGATACAGCCAGCCCCAGCGGGAAGGCCAGCAGCCCTGCCGTCAGGCCCATCAGGCTGGTCTGGGTGAGCACCAGGCCCCAGAGCTGGCCGGGCGTAAGCCCGTTGGCCCGCAGCATCCCCAGCTCGCGCGCCCGCTCTAGCTGTAGCGCCATCAGGGCGCTCAGGATGCCGATAAAGGCCACCACTGTGGCGAGCAGCTGTAGCACCGCCGTGATCGCGAAGGTGCGGTCGAAGATCGCCAGCGTGCCCTCGCGCAGCGCCCGGTTCGAGCCGATCACAAGCGTAGGTGTTCCTGCGCCGCTACCCTGCGCGCTCACAGCCGCCCGCAGCCGCCCCACTAGCCCATCTACATCCACGCCGGGCGCCGCGTACAGCGCCAGCGACGAGAGCGCCGGGTCGTCCCAGGCCGCCCGGTAGGCGTCGTAGCGCATGCGGATCACGCCTCGGTCGGAGGTGTAGTCGTAGTACACTCCGGCGATCGGGAAGGCCTGCGGGCCGCGATCGGTGCGCAGCGTCAGCGTATCGCCGATGCCGAGGCCAGTGCGAAACGCCAGCGGCTCGGAGATCAGCACGGCGCCCGCATCCCAGGCGGCCCATGTCTCGTCGCCGCCGCCCGCCAGAAAGCGGAAGCCGCCCCGGCCCCGGCCAGGCGCCGGGTCCACCGCCACCAGCGTCGTTGGGCCAGATACCGCCTCCACCTGCACGCTGCGAAAGCGCGTGACGCCCCCCACGCCGTCTACCGCAGCAAGCGCAGCGATCAGCTCTGGCCTGATCGTTGTGTCGATGCGGTTGGCGGTGTTGGTGGGCGCGGAGACGTAAATGTCGGCCACCAGGCTCTGCTCCAGCCAGCTCACCACGGTCTGCCGGAAGCTGCCGACCATAATCCCGACGCCGATGGCGACGCTGATCGCGACCATAAGCGCGGCCACGGCCACGGCGGTGCGCGAGAGTGTGGCCGTTACGTCGCGCGCCGCCATGCTGCCGAGCAGGCCGAAGACGCGTCCGAGCACCGGGCGGGCGAGGCGCATCATGGCCACCGTGGCAAGCGGCGTAAGCAACGCGGCGCCGATCACGATCGCGAAGAGCGAGCCGAAGGCCAGCGTGAGCGACTGGAGCGAGCCAGCCTGCTGCGAGCCTGGGATCAGCAGCACGGCGCAGCCAAGGGCGATCATTGCTGCGCCCACCAGGGCGAGCCGGGGGACGAGGCCGCGCACGCGCTCCTCGAAGCTGGAGCGGCGCAGCACGGTGCGCGGCGGTGTGAGCATGGCCTCCACAGCTGGCACCAGGGCGGAGAGCAGCGTGGCGCCCACGCCAAGCAGCAGGCCCTTCAGCAGCACCCACGGCTCCACGCTCAGGCCGCGCACCGTAACGACGAAGTACAGATCGTTGATCGTGCGCGTCACTAGCTGCACCAGGCCGCGCCCAAGCAGCACGCCGAGCAGCAGGCCGAGCAGCGCGCCCACCAGGCTGATCACGGCCGCCTCGGCCAGCACCATGCCCATGATCTGGCCGCGCGTCACGCCCACGCAGCGCAGCGTGCCCAGCAGGGTGCGGCGCTGCACCACGCTAAACGTGATCGTGTTGTAGATCAGGAACATGCCCACGATCAGGGCCAGCAAACTTAGGGCCGTCAGGTTCAGCTCGAAGGCGCGCGTCATCTGATCCAGGGCGTTGGAGCGCGCTTCGGCTGGCACAAGCTCCACGCCGGGCGGCAGGGCCGCCGCGATGGTGGCGGCGTCGGCGCCCGCTGGCAGGATCAGGTCGATCCGAGTAAGCTTGCCGAGCATCCCCAGCAGCTCCTGGGCCGTGGCGATGTCGCAGATCACCAGGCCCTCCAGGGCGCGGCGGCTCAGGTCGTCGGCGGGTTGCAGCAGGCCCACCACGCGCACCGTTGCCACGTTGGCGCCGATGCGCAGCTCCAGGCTGTCGCCCAGGCCCACCCCGGCCTGCTCCGCCGTCTGCTCGGCCAGCAGCACCGTGGCCGGCTCCACTAGCAGGGCCGTCAGGTCTACGGGGATGTCGCGGCGCCCGCCTACCTCGCGCTGGATGCCTGCGAGATACGAGCGAAACGGCGGCTCGGCCAGTGGATCGACGCCGAGCAGCTGCAAGGTGCGGTCGTCGAGCGCGGGAGCCTGCACGTAGCCCTCCACCACGGGGGCGGCGGCGCGCAGGCCGAGCTCGACGCGCGCCTGGCGGTAGAGCGCTTCGTCGATGCCCGCTGGCCCGCCGACGATCTGGTGCGTGGCGCGGCCCGTCACAGTCTCCGTACTCAGGCTAAAGGCACGGCGGGCGCTGGCGTTGGCAAGATCGATCGCCACCACGACAGCAACGCCGAGTGCGACGCCGAGCACGCACAGGCCGATCTGCCAGGGGTGTTTCAGGAGGTAGCGCAGCGAGGTGCGCAGTAGAAGGCTGCTCATAGAAGCAGCATACCACCGTCTGCTATGCGGCGAAACAGGCGCTGAACTATAATCAGGGCGGATGCAACGTCCGTGCGCGGTGTCCCTCAGCCCGCCCGCCTGCGCCGCGAGCTCGACGCAACGTCCGTGCGCGTGCGCGGTGTCCCCCAGGCCGCCTGGACCACGAACGGCGCGAACGCGAAACCGCCCGCGTGGCCGGATTCGCGGTGGTTCGCGGCATTTCGTGGCTTCGTGGTCCAAATGGCTCGGGCGTTCAGGGAGCGGGGCCAGAACATAGGCCGGAAATCTGTGTCATCTGTGGATAACATGCGCGCCACACTCACCCACGCTCTTGCCAGCCCCCACGTCGTGCTTGGAGGGCTCTTCGCCCTCTCGCTGCTCGCCTTCCTGGCGCTAATCCCAGCGCCTCGCGTGGACGGCCAGTTGATCGGCTCTGATGGCGTGAGCTACTACGTCTTTTTGCGCTCCGCCGTGATCGACGGCGACCTGGACTTCAGGAACGAATTCGCCTACTACAGCCAGGCGCGGCCCGAGCTGCGTCCGCTGGCTGATGGGCGCCTCGGCAACAAGTACGGCGTGGGCGCAGCATTGCTCTGGCTGCCCTTCTTTGCGCTCGCCCACAGCGTAGCTCTCACCGCCGCAGCGCTCAGCCTCCCGGTGCGCCCCGATGGGCTGGGCTACCTTTACCAGAGCGCCATCGCCATCGGGAGCATCTGCTATGGCGCCGCAGGCTTCCTGCTGATCTACGGCTCGGCGCGCCGGCTCTGCGGGGCGAACGCAGCGCTCTTCGCTGTCGCGGGCCTCTGGCTTGCCAGCAACGCGCTCTACTACATAGTGATCGAGCCGTCCATGGCCCATATGGTCGGCCTGTTCAGCGTGGCGCTGCTCTACGCCTACTGGCACGAGCAGCTGTGGCGCCGCGCCCCCAGCCTACGCGCTGGCGCCCTGCTCGGCCTGGC
>JAYUYB010000442.1:0-19539 GCA_043752655.1 Chloroflexota bacterium | reverse complement strand
CCCCGCCACTGGCCGCCTGGTGCTCTACACGGGCGACCGGCGCCAGGAGCAGGCGTTCAGCCTGAGCGGCGAGGCCGCGCCCGAGCTTGGGGCCGCAGTGCCGTCCTACGCCCAGGGCGTGCGCCTCGGCATCATCGCAGACAGCGGCCAGCTCTATGTGGGCGACATCTGGGCGCGCGGCGTGGGCCTAGCGGGCACCCTGGTGGCCAACGGCGATCTGGCCCGCCCCGCGCTGCGCCCCGACTCGCCGCTCCAGCCGCTTGTGCGCTACCTGCGCGTCGACGATCTGCTCTGGGTGATCGCGAGCGACCGGCTCCAGTGGGGCCTACCCCTGGGCGACTGGCTGGGCTGGCTCTTCGCGAGCTTCTGGGGCCAGTTCGGCTGGTTCAGCATCGCCCTCGTGCGCGGCTCGCCCTGGGCCTGGCTGATCGGCGTCCAGTGCGCGGTCGGCCTCGTCGGCGCCCTTGTGGCCCTTGTGCGCGCGCGGGGCGCACAGCGGGCGCAAATCGCCGCCCTGCTCGCGCTCGTCGGCCTTGCCCTCGTGCCCCTGCTGCTCAACGCCCTGATCGACTTCTACCCGATCCAGCAGGGTCGCTATCTCTTTCCCGTCCTGCCTGCCATCGCGCTGCTCGTAGCGCTTGGCCAGGCCACACTCGTGCCAACCCGCTGGCACGTGCTCTGGCTCCTGCTCTGGCTCAGCTTCTGGCTCGCCCTCGCAGCGGCGGCGCTGCTGCTGCTTGCGCAGCGCTATGCGCTTTAGCCGCCCTACCCACCTTCTTGGAGGAGGCGCTTATGATCGACGTACTCCTGGCTCACTCTTACTTTCTAGCCTTCGACCCCAAGCAGATGCAGAAGATGCGCCCCTACCCGCCCCTGGCCACGCTCTACGCGGCGAGCCACCTGCGCGCGGCAGGCTACGAGGTGGCGCTCTTCGACGCCATGCTGGCCACGGGCGAGCATGAGTTCGCCGCAGCCCTGGAGCAGCACCGGCCGCGCGTTGTGGCGCTCTACGAGGATAACTTCAACTTCCTGAGCAAGATGTGCCTCACCCGCATGCGTGAGGCCGCCTGCACCATGGTCGGCATGGCCCGCGAGCACGGCGCCATCGTTGTGGTGAGCGGCGCCGATGTCAGCGACCACCCCGAGCTCTACCTGCGCCGTGGCGCCCACGCCGCCCTCGTCGGCGAGCCAGATCACACGCTCAGGGAGCTGGTAGAAGTTATTTGCAAGGAGACAAGGAGACAAGGAGACAAGGAGACAAGGAGACAAGGAGACAGCCCGTCGCTGCCGTCAGGCGCTCCTTGTCTCCCGGTCTCCCTGTCTCCCGGTCTCAGATCCCCGGCCTCGTCCTCCCCGACCCCAGCGCCCCCGACGGCCTGCGCTACACCGCGCGGCGCCCCGTCGAGCGGCAGCCCGACCTGTTCCCGACACCCGCCTGGGATCTGGTGGAGATCGAGCGCTACCGCGCCGCCTGGCAGGGCGCCCATGGCTACTTCAGCCTGAATATGGTGAGCACGCGGGGCTGCCCCTTCCACTGCAACTGGTGCGCCAAGCCGATCTGGGGCCAGCGCTACGCCATGCGCTCGCCCGCCAGCGTGGCCGAGGAGCTGGCCATGCTCAAGCGCACCTACAGCCCCGACCACATCTGGTTCACCGACGACATCTTCGGCCTGCGCCCGCAGTGGGTGGCCGCCTTCGGGCGCGAGGTGGCCGCACGCGATGCCGCCGTGCCCTTTATGATCCAGTCTCGCGCCGACCTGATGACCGACGAGGCGGTGGAGGGCCTGCGCCAGGCCGGCTGCGTGGAGGTCTGGATTGGCGCCGAGAGCGGCAGCCAGCAGGTGCTCGACGCGATGGACAAGGGCATCACGGTGGCGGAGATCCGCGCCGCCCGCGAGCGGCTGCGCCAGGCCGGCATCCGCGCCTGCTTCTTCATCCAGTTCGGCTACCCAGGCGAAAGCTTCGACGACATCCTCGCCACCGTGGAGCTGGTGCGCACAGCTCTGCCCGACAACATCGGCGTAAGCGTGAGTTACCCGCTGCCTGGCACCAAGTTCCACGCGCTGGTGCGCGAGCAGCTGGGCCAAAAAACCAACTGGACCGACAGCGGCGACCTGGCGATGATCTTCCAGGGCACCTACGGCTCGCCCTTCTACCGCCACCTGCACCGCCTGCTCCACCGCGAGCTAGAGGTGCGCCAGGCGCTTGCCACAGGCAACACCGCCGGCCTCGCCAACGAGCTCGCCTTGCTCACCGCCGACTGGCTGAAGCTCGGCCAGCTTGAGGCCACCGAGCGCAGCGCCACGCCCACCGTCATCAGCAAAAACTACCTGCGCCTCGCCGCCCCCGACCTCAGCAAGGAATATAACTAGTACGGGCGCCCCTCGTGGGCGCCCCATCCGTAAGCCCGCCCCTCGTGGGCGCCCCTCCCCTAGCCTGAAGGAGCCCCGGCCATGACCGACATCCTGCTCGCCCACGGCTACTTTCTCTGGGAAGACGAGAAAGAGCAGCAGATCATGAAGCCCTACCCCACCCTCGGGCTGCTCTACATCTCTAGCTACCTGCGCCGCGCCGGCTTCGGCGTGGAGATCTTCGACACCACGTTTAGCAGCCGCCCTGCGCTGCTGGCGCGTCTAGACCAGGGCCGGGGCGTGCTCGGCCTCTACACTAACCTGATCACCCGCGCCACTATCGTCTGGATCATGGGCGAGGCCAAAAAGCGCGGCTGGACAGTCGTCGTCGGCGGCCCAGAGAGCGCCAACTACCCCGAGCAGTACCTGGCCCACGGGGCCGATGTAGTTGTGGTGGGCGAGGGCGAGGCAACCATGGCCGAGCTGCTGCCCGCCCTGGCCCAGCGCGGCCCCCACCGGCTCCACGGCGTGCATGGCACGGTTTTTCGCGACGAGCTTGGCCTGGTGCAGCATAACGCTGAGCGCGAGCAGATCGCCGACATCGACAGCCTGCCCTGGCCCGACCGCGAGCAGATCGACATCCCGCAGTATGTGGAGACATGGCGCAAGCACCACGGCATGGGCAGCGTCAACCTGATCACTGCGCGCGGCTGCCCCTACAAGTGCAAATGGTGCTCGCACGCCGTGTTCGGCTACTCGCATCGCCGCCGCAGCGCCGCAGACTGCGCCGCCGAGGTGCAGCAGATCGTTGAGCGCTACGGGCCAGAGCAGGTCTGGTACGCCGACGATGTCTTCACAATCAGCCACAAGTGGCTCCACGAGTATGCGGGCGAGCTGAAGCGCCGCAACCTGAAGCTGCCCTTCGAGACGATCTCACGCGCCGACCGCATGATGAAGGAGGAGGTGATCGTCACCCTGGCCGAGATGGGCTGCTACCGCGTCTGGATCGGCTCGGAGAGCGGCAGCCAGCGCATCCTGGATGCCATGCAGCGCGGCGTGAAGGTGGAACAGGTGCAGTGGGCCACCAGAATGGCCCAGAAGCACGGCATCGAGGTGGGCATGTTCCTAATGTGGGGCTACGACGGCGAGGAGCTGAGCGACATCGAGGACACGATCGAGCATGTCAAACGGGCCAACCCGAATATCTTCTTCACCACGGTGGCCTACCCGATCAAGAACACGCCCTACTACCACAAGGTCGAGGCGCAGCTGGAGCTGGGCAAAGACTGGGTGAGCGCCACCGACCGCGACTACGTGATCAAGGGCCGCCACTCACGTAGCTACTACCGCTTCGCCGACGCCTGGCTGCGCAACGAGGTGGCGGGCTTTCGGCTGGAGCCGAGCGACCCGGCAGCGGCGGCCACGAAATACGCCGCCGCCGCCGAGGCGAAGGCCGGGCTCCTGGCAAGCGCCCACGAGGTGGAGGCGTGAGCCTGGCGCCTTTAGCGGCAGCGCCCCCTCTGTCGTCGCCCTTCGATGGCATGGCCGAGGGCTACGACGCGGGTTTCACTCACAGCGCGCTCGGCCAGCTGATGCGCGAGGCCGTCTGGGGGCGGCTTGACGCCGCGTTCGCGCCTGGCGAGCATGTGCTAGAGCTGAGCTGCGGCACCGGCGAGGACGCCATCCACCTGGCGCGGCGCGGCGTGCGCGTGCTCACCACCGACGTGTCAGCGGGGATGCTCGCTGTAGCACAGGCAAAGGTCGCGCACGCGGGCCTAACAGATCTGGTGACCGTCCAACACCTCGACATCGCCTCACTCACGACTCTACCGTCCACCGTCCACCGTCCACCGTCCACCGCCCCCTTCGACGGCGCATTCTCCAACTTTGGCGGCCTCAACTGCGTGGCGGATCAGGCGGGCGTGGCGGCGGGGCTGGCGCAGCTGTTGCGGCCGGGGGCGCGGGCGCTGCTCTGCGTGATGGGGCCGCTAGTGCCGTGGGAGTGGGCCTGGTATGGGGGGCGGGGCGAGCTTGGGCGGGCCGTGCGGCGGCTGCGGCCTGGCGGCGTGGCATGGCGGGGGCTGCGCATCTGCTACCCGTCGATTGGCACGCTACGCAGCGCCTACGCGCCCTGGTTCCGCTGCCGCCGCGTAAGCGCCGTGGGCGCCCTGCTACCGCCGAGCTACGCCGAGCTGTGGGCGCGCGCGCGGCCCCGGCTGCTCTGGGCGCTGCACCGCATCGAGCGCCGCTTCGAGGCCGCGCCGCCGCTGCCCTGGCTCGCCGACCACTACCTGATCGAGCTGGAGCGGAAGTAGCACAAAGGTTTGACAAACTCACGCCAGCGTGCTACACTCTGCCGTGTGGTATGATGATCGTCCAGCAGCTACAATACGCTTAAGCAGCGTGCGCCGGAGCAGCCGACGAGGAGGATCGCCATGAGCATCGCCCGAGCCAACACCCCGATCATCTACCCGGAGAGCGACGGCAAGCCCATGGCCGAGAACACCAAGCAGTGGCGCTGGATCGTGATCATCGTCGGCGGGCTACGCTCGCTCTTCATCAACCGCCCCGACGTCTTCGTCGCCGGCGATCTGCTCTGGTACCCGGTGGAGGGGCGCCCCGACATCAGCACCGCGCCCGACGGCATGGTCACATTCGGCCGCCCACGGGGCGACCGGGGATCCTATCTCCAGTGGAAGGAAGACGGGCTGCCGCCGCACGTCGTCTTCGAGGTGCTCTCGCCCACCAACACGCGGGCCGAGATGGAGCGCAAGCGCCAGTTCTACCAGCGCTACAGCGTGGAGGAGTACTACGTCTACGACCCGGACGACAACCGCCTGGAGGGCTGGCTCCGCCGAGGCGGTCTATTCGAGGCGATCCAACCTATGGAGGGCTGGGTAAGCCCACGCCTCGGCATCAGCTTCGGCTTTGGCCCCGACGAGCTAGAGCTGCGCTACCCCAACGGCGAGCTCTTTGTGGACTACGAAGGCATGTACACGCAGCGCGAGGCGGTGCGCGCCGAGGCCCAGCAAGCCCAGGCCGAGGCCCAGCAAGCCCAGGCCGAGGCCCAGCAGGCCCAGGCCGAGGCCCAGCAGGCCCGCAATGCGATCACACTCGAGCGCGAGCGGACCGAGCGCCTCGCCGCGCGCCTGCGCGCCCTCGGCATCGACCCCGACGAGGAAGCTTAGGCACGGCCTGCGCTCAATCTGCAATCCTGTGCCCTGTGCCCTGTGCCTTTCTCTCACTCGCCCTCCCACAGAAAGCGCGCTAGATCCACGCGCTCGCGCCCATCCACCGCAACCCCCTCGGCCTCCAGGCAGGCGCGCTGTAGGGCGGGCTCGTAGGCGTTGGAGATATACCCAGCGTGGTTGATCACGCGCCACCAGGGCACCTCGTCGCCTGAGGCGGCGCGCAGAGCGTGGAGCGCGTAGCCCACCAGGCGGGCCTGGCGCGGGTGTCCGGCCAGCAGCGCCACGCGGCCGTAGCTGCTCACCCGCCCGCAGGGGATGCGGCGCACGACCGCGTAGATCTCCTCGAAGCTGTTCACAGGTTCTTCGCGCCGTTCGCGGCCTCGCGTTCGCGGCGGTTCGCTTCCCTTCGCCTCCTGCGTGATCCAAACGTTACTTCCGCTAGGCCAGGCGTCCGCCATCCACCGGCAGCACCGCCCCAGTGATGAACGAGGCCCCGTCGGAGCAGAGCCACGTCACCGCCTGGGCAACCTCGTCGGGCGTGCCAAGGCGGCCCACAGGCTCGCCCTCGGCGAACTGCTGGAGCATGCGATCATCGCCGCCGGTGAAGCGGTCGATCATCGCGGTGTGGATCGTGCCGGGGGCAATGGCGTTCACCCGAATATTGTTGCGGGCATACTCCAGGGCGGCCGCCCGTGTAAGGCCCACAACACCGTGCTTGCTGGCCACATACGCCGATACGCCCTGCGAGCCCTTCAGGCCAGCCACCGACGAGGTGTTAATAATCACCCCGCCGCCCTGCTTGAGCATCTGCTGGAGCTCGTACTTCATGCAGAGCCAGACGCCCTTAAGGTTGATGCCAATCACGCGGTCCCAGATCTCCTCAGGGTAGTCGGCGAGCAGCGCCTGAGCGCCTGGGATGCCTGCGTTATTGTGGGCGAAGTCGATCCGCCCGTAAAAATCTGCGGCGCTGTGGATCAGGTTCTCAACATCTGCCCGCTGCGAGACATCGGCGCGCACAAAGAAGGCGTCGGTATTCTCGGCGCGCACCAGGGCCACCGTCTCCTCGCCGGCCTCTGGCGTTACATCGGCGACCACAACCTTGGCGCCAAGACGCGCAAAGGCGAGTGCCGACGCCCGGCCGATGCCCGAGCCGGCGCCGGTTACCAGGGCAACCTTCCCACCAAACTGTGGGGCCATCTGCGAAACCTCCTCTAGCTACACGTTGGCTACCGCTATCATACAACACTTTCGCCGCCCACCCTGTCGGCCCCAGCGCCCTGGCTACGTATAACACTTTTCTCACGGGCGTATCGAGACGTTGCACCCCCGCGTTCATACTGGAGAATAGAGCTGTCTGCGCTGGAAGAGGTGCCTGATGCTTGAGCGTGAGGTGGGGGCAAAGCGGGTTCAGGTCGGCGTCACGCGTGCAGAGGAAGCGCTCATCAAAGAATCCGAGCTACTAATGGAGCGCGCCGTTGGCGAAGCGCCCGCAGCCCCGCCGACCGAGCAGAGCACCCTGCTGCGCCCGCAGCAGAGCCGCAACGGCGTGTGGCGCTGGCAGCTGCGCCGCCGCCAGCGGGCAGAGTAGCACAACGCTGTTGCCACAGGGCTACGTCATGCTCGGCGAGGTTGCCAGAACCAGGCGGTTGAAACTGCGGCGGCAGCGCCTGCGGCCGCGCGTCGGCCTGCGCCGACGCCTCCGGACCCGCCCGCGCAGGCGGGTGCCCGGCGCAGCGCGCCCCCACGGCGCGCGTTCACGCGCCCGCCTGCCGACCATGACGTAGCCCTGCTGTTGACACCCCGCCGCTTCCAAGGTAGGGTGTCTGTATGTACCGCGACGACTACATCCTGCGCATGATCCGCCGCCTTGGCCAGACGATCGCCTACATCGCCGGGCTGCGCAAGGCGGGCCAGTACCCTCTGGCCCTCATGGCCACCGACGACGCCATGCGTAACGCCCTCGGCGTCGGCTCCGACGCCCTCGCCGCGCGCAGTGACCGCGAGATCCTCGCCCTGATCCGCTTCGCGGATCGCGACGGCTCCTGGCGCGAGCTCACCGCCTACGTCGCTGCAATCTTGCACGCCGAGGCCGCCATCTACCAGGCCCAGGGCGATAGCCAGCTCGTGCCGCCCCGCGCCCTGCTCGCCCTTCAGCTCCTGCTCGAGGCCGAGCTGGCCGAAAGCGGAGATGCGCCGCTGACAGGCCTGGACTTCACACCGCCCCGCGCCCACCTGCTGGAGCTGCTCCACGGCTATAGCCTGCCCGCCCGCACCCGCGCCGCGCTCTTCCAGCTCTACGAGCGTGAGGGCGCCTTCGCCCAGGCCGAAGATACGCTCTTCGAGCTGCTCGCCGAGGCCCCCGGCGACGCCGCCCTGCTCGCCGCAGGCAGCGCCTTCTACGCGCGCATCCTCGCCCTCGACGACGCCGCCCTTACTGCCGGCGGCCTCCCCCGCCCCGAGGCAGAGTCCGCCCTCGCCGAGCTCAAAAGCTAGAGAACAGGGAACAGGGCCGCCGCACACCAGGAGCCGTACGGGCGCCTATTGTGGGCGCCTCGGAAACAACGTCTATGCCTGCCATCTCATGGTTCTGGCAGCTCCAGGCTGACAAGCTGGGGCCGGACTGGTTCTTTTTTGCGCAGTTCGCCCCGGCAGACGCCGCCGCGCTGTCTGCTGCGGTTCGTCGGCACGCGCCCCCCAGCTTTGTCTACTCCCAGCTCCGCGACGACATCTGCCGTAGCCACCGCCAGCCCCACAGCTACGAGCTCTACAGTGATCCGCACAGCGCCCCGCAGCTTCAGGCGAACCTCGCAGGCACAACCCCAAGCAACATCTGGATCTACCACTTGATCGAGTGCTGTGGCAGCGATCTTACCATCGAGCGCGGCTACGGCGGCTACCCCGGCGGAGCGGCCGACCAGGAGGAAACCGATCTGCTCATTGCCCTTGCACGCGCCCCTGAGCTCACCCTGCTGCAGTGGCAGGTCGTCGCGGGGGGCGATGGCTTCGCCAGCGAAAGCGTTGCGCAGGGCACCGATGGCGCCACGCTGCTAGCGTACCTCAAAGCGCCAGCTAGCCCTCTCGTTAGCACGCCGTAATCCAGAAAGCCTTGACAGCCGCTTTGCGCCCGGTGTACACTCTGTTTGCATCACAGTGTAATCAACTAGCGCACCGGAAGCCATGCGCGAGCAGTTTGTGTCAACCCCGGCCCACGAGCAGGCCTTAGAGGAGGCGCTCGCCGACCTCGCCCCCCGCCGCCGCCGCCGTCGCCCCGGCGGTCTGTTTGCGTGGCTGGTGGTGCTGCTCACCAGCGTCGCGCTGCTCGCCCTGATCGCCACGCTCGCCATCCTCTGGGGCGAGCGCGAGCTCGGGCGCCGCATTTACCCCAACGTCAGCGTGCGCGGCGTGGCGATCGGCGGCCTCACCCCAGAGCAGGCTCGCCTCATCGTCGAACACTCCTACAGCGCCTTTCTCTACGCCCCCGTCGAGCTGCACTACGGCGACCAGACTTGGCGCCCCAGCGCCGAGGAGCTTGGCCTGCGCCTCGCCGTCGACGAGGCGCTTACGGCCGCCTTCGCCGTGGGCCGCAACGACACGCGCGCCAGCAATCTGCGCACCGCCGCCGCCGTCTGGGAGCAGGGCGTCGATCTGCCTCTGCGCCTTCAGGTCGATCAGGCCGCCATGCAGCGCTACCTGCTAAGCGTGGCCGCCGCCGTCGAGGCCCCCGCCGCCGACGCCGACCTGCGCCTTGATGGCGCCCGCATTGCGCTCACCCCCGAGCGCTGGGGCACCCAGGCGTTAATCGACGAGACCATGCGCGAGATCACCGCCGCCGTGCAATCGCTAGAGCGCCAGCCGATCGCCTTGCGCACCCGCACTCTGGAGCCACGCCTGCGCGATGCCGCCGTCGCCCCTTTGGCCGAGGAGCTGCAGACGATTCTTGCTGGGCCAGTGGTGCTGGAGGGCGCCAGCGGCGGCTGCGCATCAGGCTGCCAATGGAAGCTTACGCCTGAGCAGATCGCGCGCTGGGTGACGGTGCGCCGCGTGAGCGACGCCGCAGGCGCGCCGATGATCACCGTGAGTGTCGACCAGACGGGCATCCGCAGCGCGCTGCTACCTGTAGCCGCCGCTATGCGCGAGGAGGGCAGCCTGCCCCGCGTGGCCTGGAACGGCGGCGCGCTCCAGATCACATCGCCGGGCGAGCCTGGCCGTGGCCTGGATGCCGACCAGGCGCTTGCCGCGGTGAGCGCCGCACTGCGCGGCGGCAACCGCCAGATCACGCTGCCGCTGGAGCCGATCCCCCCGCCCGTCACCGAGCAGAACCTCGCAGCTCTCGGGATTAACGCGCAGGTTGGCGCGGGCGTCAGCTCATTTAGCAACTCCGAGCAGTATCGCATCACCAACATCAGCGCGGGCGCCCGCCAGATGAACGGCGTGCTCATCCCGCCTGGCGGCAGCTTCTCGTTTAACGAAAACTTGGGCGAGGTGACGGCCGAGCGCGGCTTTGTGGAGGGCTACGCCATCATCGACAACCGCACCCAGAAAGAGTGGGGCGGCGGGCTCTGCCAGGTCTCCACCACGGTGTTTCGCGCCGCCTTCTTCGGCGGCCTGCCGATCAGCGAGCGCCACGAGCATGCCTTCCGCATCGGCTGGTACGAGGAGCTCGGCGAGCCGCCAGGGCTCGACGCCGCCATCTTCACGCCTTACAACGACATGCGCTTTACCAACGACAGCGGCGGCTGGCTGCTGCTGGAGAGCTACGTCGATCTTGAGAACCAGCGGCTCTCTATGGCGCTCTACGGCGCCCCAAGCGACCGCAGCGTGAGCTACGAGCAGCGCGTGATCGAGCGCACCCCCGCGCCCACCCAGCCCGTCTATGTAGACGACCCCGAGCAGCCCCGCGGCTACACGCGCAAGAGCGACACGGCGCGCGGCGGCATCAAGGTCGAGATCTACCGCACCGTCACCCAAGGCGGCCGCGTGATCGCCCAGGACACCTTCCCCACCGAGTTTAAGCCCTGGCCCGATATCTACGTGCGCGGCACGCGGTGACACTCGCCCCACGTAGTCTGCTATACTGTAAGCGGCGCGCGGCTCATAAACAAGGTGTTTTCTGTCCAGGCCAGGAGAGGCGCCCCTCTCCCGGCGTTTGGTGTGCATTCTAGAGAGGGTTTCCGCCCATGAAAGCCCGAGAGATCATGACGCGGGATGTGATCAGCATCCTCGACGAGGCGACGGTGGAGGATGCGGCGCGCTTCCTGGCGCGCAATCGCATTAGCGGCCTGCCGGTGGTGAATGCGGACGGCATGCTGATGGGCCTGGTGACGGAGCACGACCTGATCGCCAAACAGGGCCGCCAGGTGACGGACATTATGAGCCGCAGTGTGATCACCGTCAGCCCCGACACCGAGGTTGAGGAGGTGCAGCATCTGCTCACCAACCAGCGCATTCGGCGCGTGCCGGTGATCGAGGACGGCAAGGTGGTGGGCATCGTGAGCCGCTCAGATCTGGTGCGTCAGATTGCGATGCGTTGGGTTTGCGGTGTCTGTGGCGAGATCGTGCGCGCCCTGGATCCGCCCGCCCACTGCCCGCGCTGCGGCGCCGACGAGAGCGCGTTTGTCCACGATGTCGTTCCTCCAGGTATGTAACCCAACGGGCTCAGAAGGAGTAAGGGGATGGCGAAAGTAGAGGAGGCGGCTCGCGCCGCCCTAGAGGGCGAGAACGCCGACGAGCTGAAGCATTATTACTACCAGATGCTGCTGCTCCGGCGCTTCGAGGAGCGCACCAGCGAGATGTATGTGAAGGCCAAGATCGGCGGCTACTGCCACCTCAACATTGGCGAGGAGGCGACGATCGTCGGCCTAATGGCGGCGCTCACCCCCGACGACTATATCTACACCAACTATCGCGAGCACGGCTACATCATCGCGCGCGGCGTGCCCCCCGGCCCCGTAATGGCCGAGCTCTTTGGCAAAGAGGGCGGTGTCTCCGGCGGGCGCGGCGGCTCGATGCATCTCTTCGACGCTGAGAAGCATTTTATGGGCGGCTACGCCATTGTGGGCGGCCAGATCCCGCTCGCCATCGGCGCCGCCTACGCCCTTAAATATCAGGGCAAGCCCGGTGTGGTGGTGGCCCAGATGGGCGACGCTACCACGAATATTGGCGCCTTCTACGAGTCGCTCAACCTCGCCAAGCTGTGGAGCCTGCCGGTGCTGTTCTTCATCGTGAACAACGGCTTCGGCATGGGCACCTCGGTGGATATGGGTTCCTCCGAGCCGGAGCTCTGGAAGAAGGGCGGCTCGTTCCGCATCCACGGCGAGCAGATCGACGGCACCGATATGCTGGCCGTGCGCGACGCCTGCCGCCGCCTGCGCCAGAAAGCCGAGCAGGACGGCGAGCCCGCGATCCTTGATCTGGTCAGTTTTCGCTTTCGTGGCCACTCGGTGATCGATGCCGACCGCTACCGCGACCCCGACAATGTGCGCAAGGGCCGCGAGGAGCACGACCCTGTGCGTAACTTCGCAACGCTGCTCCTCGATGCCGATATAGTGGACGATGCCTTCCTCAAGGCGAGCGTCGAGCGCGTGGAGAAAGAGGTCCAGGAGGCGATCGACTTCGCCAACGCCAGCCCGGCCCCGAGGTTCGAGGATATGTACGTGAACATGTACGCCACCGAGGTGCCCAATATCCCCGGCGCCGAGGACGCGCTCCGCGCAGCGAAGATCAGCCGGGGAGAGGCCTAAATGCCTATTATCACCTATCGCCAGGCGCTGAACGACACCCTCGGCGAGGAGCTGGCCCGCGACCCGAACGTGCTGCTGATGGGCGAGGAGATCGGGGTGTTTCAGGGCTCCTATCGCATCACCGAAGGCCTGCTCCAAGAGTTTGGCCCTAAGCGCGTGGTCGATACGCCCATCGCTGAGGAGGGCTTCGTGGGCCTCGCCATCGGCGCCGCCATGCTTGGCCTGCGCCCCGTGGTCGAGATCATGACGATCAACTTTATCCTTGTCGCCATCGACCAAGTGGTGAACCACGCCTCGAAGATCCATTACATGTTCGGCGGCCAGGTGCGCGTGCCGCTCGTGATCCGCACCCCCTCCGGCGGCACCGGGCAGCTCGGCGCCACCCACTCCCAGAGCTTCGAGAACTGGTTTGCCTACTGCCCCGGCCTTAAAGTGGTGGCCCCCGCCACGCCCTACGACGCCAAAGGTCTGATGCGCGCCGCCATCCGCGACGACGACCCGGTGATGTTTATCGAGAGCCTGGCGCTCTACGATACCAAGGGCGAGGTGCCCGAGGACGACGATTTCGTGGTGCCGATCGGCGTCGCCGAGGTGAAGAAGCAGGGCAGCGACGTGACGGTCGTCTCCTACTCGCGCATGACCGCCGTGGCCATGCAGGTGGCGCAGCGCATGGAGCAGGAGGGCATCTCGGTGGAGGTGGTCGACCTGCGCTCGCTGCGCCCGCTCGACCGCCCGACGATCATCGCGTCGGTGAAGAAGACGAACCGCGCCATTGTGATCGCCGAGGACTGGTACTCCTACGGGGTTACCGCCGAGATCGCCGCCACCATCCAGGAAGAGGCCTTCGACTATCTCGACGCGCCGGTGCAGCGCGTGGCCGGACTCGAGGTGCCGCTGCCCTACGCCCAGGAGCTCTCGGCTGCCTCGAAGCCCAGCGCCAACAGCCTGATCCACGCGATTCGCACGGTGATGAAGGGGAAGAAAGGCAGGAGCTAACGATGGGCGAAGTAACCATGCCCCGCCTGTCCGATACCATGTCTGAGGGTACCGTGGGGCGCTGGCTGAAGAAGCCGGGCGATCAAGTGACCAGCGGCGAGATCATCGCGGAGATCGAGACCGATAAGGCCACGATGGAGCTGGAGGCGTTCGAGACCGGCACGTTCCAGAAGATCGTGATCCCTGAGGGCCAGACTGTGCCGGTCGGCGAGATTATCGCCTTTATCGGCGATGGCGCCGCGCCCCCTGAGGCTGCCCCTGCGCCCGCAGCGCAGGCCGATGCCGCCGCCGATGCCACGCCGCCCGCGCCAGCCGATGCCACGCCGCCCGCGCCAGCCGATGCCACGCCCGCTGTCGCGACCGACGTAGCCCTCAGCGGTGCAGACGATAATGGCCGTATGGTCGCCTCGCCCGTGGCTCGGCGCATCGCCGAGGAGCTGGGCGTCGATCTGCGGCAGGTTCAGGGCACCGGCCCCGGCGGCCGGATCATCAAGGAGAATGTCGAGGAGTTCGCCGCGCAGCAGAAGGCAGGTAGCACCTTTACGGCAACGCCTGCTGCGGCCCCCGCCGCGACACCCACGCCCGCCGCCAAGCCCGCCGCGCCCGCCCCCGCCGCAAGCCCGGCGCCCACGCTGGCCGGTGCCGAGCCACTGGCGCGCATGCGCAAGGCCATCGCCCGCGCGATGAGCGACAGCAAGCCCGGCATCCCGCACATCTATGTCACGATCGAGGTGGACATGGACGCCGCCATGGCCCTGCGCGAGCAGCTCGCCGAGAGCGGCATCAAGCTCTCCGTAAACGATCTGGTGGTTAAGGCTGCCGCCAAGGCGCTCACCAAGCTGCCCGCCGTCAACACCAGCTACAGCCTCACCGCCGACGGGCAGCCCGGCATCACGCGCCACCAGCAGATCAACGTGAGCGTGGCCGTGGCGCTAGACGACGGCCTGATCGCGCCGGTGGTGAAGGACGCCGACAAGAAAAGCGTGGGCGCGATCAGCGCGGAGATCCGCGACATGGCCGGCCGCGCCCGCGAAGGCAAGATCAAGCAGAGCGAGCTGGAGGGCGCTACCTTCCAGGTCTCCAACCTCGGCATGTTCGGCGTCACCGAGTTTGTCTCGATCATCACGGTGCCCCAGGCCGCCTCGATCGCGGTGGGCGCGGTGCGCAAGCAGCCCGTGGTGCGCAACGACCAGATCGTCGTGGGCCAGGTGATGAACATCACCATCAGCGCCGACCACCGCATTGTGGATGGCGCCGTGGCCGCCCAGTACCTCAAGGAGCTCAAGGGCCTGCTGGAGGCCCCGCTGAGCGTGCTGGTGTAGCGAGCCTAGACGGTGGACGGTGGACGGTGTGCTGCACTCGCGACGGTGCAGCACACCGTCCACCGTCCACCGTCCACCGTCCACCGTCAGCTCGCCGAGCGCACAGCGCGACTAAGCAGGGCGAGCAGGCCGCCGAGCAGCATTAGGCCGCCTGCGCCCACAAAGAGGCCGGTAAGGCTCCATTCGCTCAGGGCGCCCGAGAGCGCGTTCGAGAATGGGTCGAGGGCCACGGCTGAGAAGATCAGCAGGCTTGCCATACGGCCCTGCATGGCCTCGGCGGTGCGCCCTTGCAGCCAACTGATCGCCACCACGCTCACAACCCCCGTTGCCACACCCATCAGCGCCTGAAGCGCGAAAACCATCCAGAAGGCGGGCGCCAGCCCGATCAGTACCATACCGACGCCAAGGGCCAGTAACAGCAGCGCGAGAAAGACACCCGGCCTCCGGATCGGGGGCAGCCAGCCGGCCCCGAGTCCGCCCACAAGCGCGCCCACCCCATAGCCCGCCAGCATCAAGCCGTACAATATGGAGTCGCCATCGAAACGTCGCTCCACCAGCAGCGCGCCACCAACGACGGTCGGCCCGAACGCCGCAAAGTTTAGCAGCGCCACCATCAGCAGGCTCGCGCGGATGGCGGGCTGGCCCCAGGCGTAGCGCATGCCGGCCAGGATCGCTGCGCCAAACGAGTCTGTCGGCGCACCCACGACAGCGCCTGTGCCCTGGCCGCGCAGCCCCCACAGCACCGCTCCGCCGAGCGCAAAGAGCGCGCTGTTGAGCGCGAAGGCTGGGGCAAGGCCAATCAGGCCAACCATGATCCCGCCGAGGCCAGGCCCCACAATGTTGGCGATCGAGTCGGAGCTTTGGAACAGCGCATTGGCGCGCGGCAGCTGCTCTGGAGCCACTAGGCGCGCAAGCTGCGCCGTGGCTGTGGGATAGAAAAAGGCGTCCATCAGGCCCTGCACGGCCGCCAGGGCAAGGAGTAGCAGGAAGGGCAGCCAACCGAGCGTTAGCAGCAGTGCGAGCAGGCCCACAATTGTGGCGCTTGTTGCCGAGGCCGCCAGCAGCAAAAGTCGGGGCTGGGCACGGTCGATCAGCACACCGCTCACTAGCATGGCAGCAGCGCGCGGCACGGCGGCGGCCACAAGCACTGTGCCCAGATTCACCCCTGAGCCGGTTATGTCGAGCACTAGCCAGACCAAGGCCACCGCGTAGAACTGGATCGCGAGGGCCGTGATGGTCCAGCCGGCCCAGAGCCGTCGGAAGCTAGGGAGCGATAGAGGCCCCAGCGCTGCGCCCGTGGTTGCCGATGGGGAATCAGCAAGCATAAGTACCCATCCTTTTAAGCGGCTCTGGTAAGCCGCATCAGCTCATCGAAGAGCTGGGCACACTGCTCGGCAGGCAGGATCTGCATACCAAGCAGCTCATAGAAGATCACCCCGTCTGTGGCCATCTGTACCAGTAGGCCGCGCACCGGGTCCAGGCCATCGGCGGCGATCGCAGCGCGGGCGCGAGCGAAGCTCGTCTGCGCCAGAGTTAGGAGCTCGGGGTTGACGCCAACCAGCAGCCCGAGCAGGGCCCCGAGATCCTGCTGGCGCTCGTCGGTGGCAAACGAGGCGCGGATGTAGGCTCGCGTGTAGCGCCCCGGCGTCCCTGGCGCCTCGGCAGGGTCGATCGCGCGCGCTACCTCCTGGTCGAACTCCTCCAGCAGCTGCACAAATAGCCCTTTGATCAGGGAATCCTTTGAGGGGTAGTGGTGTAGCAACCCGCCCTTGCTCATGCCCGCTGCCTGGGCTACTGCCTCCAGCGTCAGGCTTGCCAGACCCTGCCTGAGCACCACCTCGCCTGCCGCTGCCAGCAGCCGCGCCCGCATCTGCTCGGGATCACTTCGTGTTCGCACTGCTATCTCCTTACAAACCGTCTGGACGGTTTTATTATTATACCGTCCAGACGGTCGGTTGTCAAGCTCAGAAAAGCCCCCGCCATCACATTGATGACGGGGGCCATTCGCGTTCTTCGCTACTTTTCGCGCCGTTCGCAGTCCAGACCGTCCACCGTCCACCGTCAGCTCGCCTCACATCTCGCCGTAGAGCTCCAGCAGCTCGCGCCACTCGGCGGCAAGCTCCTCGCGGCGGGCAGCGTAGTAAAAGTGGGTCTCGCCCTGCTCGTCGACAAACACCAGATCGACCTGGCTGCGCATGGGCCGCAGGTAGCCGAGGTTACCCCACCAGCGCACCTTCTCCTCGTCGATCGGCATGTCTTGCTGGAACATGCGGGCCGCGTACTCGCGCACGGTGCCCGGCTCGATATCCTGGAGCCGCCAGGGCACGCCGCTCACATCGCCGGTACGCAGGTTGCGAAAGCTGTAGTGCCACTCGCCATCGTCGCCCTTTGCGGCGCTCACCACCTCGATCCCGGTGCGCGGGCGTGGCACCCGGATCAGGTTCAGCCAGGCCTCGGTAAGCTTCTCCACCGGCACGCCGGGATAGGTCTGCTGGCCGTCACCCTCTTTGTCCTTCATCACCAGCTCGAAGCGGGCACTGCGCTGCTCGTCGCGGGCGACAGCGGCCAGGCCGCCGCGACCGCGCCAGCGAATGCGCCGCTCGCCCCAGGCCGTAGGCTCCTGCGGGGCTGCGGGTTCGACGGCGGGCGGCAGCTCCTCGATCATAGGCGGCGGCGCGGGGTCGTCGTTCTGCTCGAAGGCCGCGGGCTCCTGCTCCACCGCCTCGCCGCTGCGCTCGTTGAGCAGGGCAGCCCAAGCGTCGCTGAGGCCCCAGTCGCTTACGCCGAAGAAGACGTGGTCGATCACGCCATTGGCGTCGCGGTGGACCAAATCGTACTTGGTGCGGCTGCCCTGGCGATAGGCGCGCCAGAGCCCAAGGCGGCCCTTCCACTTGATCTGGCTCTGAAGATCCACGCGGCCATCGCGCAGATCCTCGTGGCGCCCAATCGCGTAGGCCCACAGGCCCTGGGCACGGTCCCGCGTGACTCCGACGGTGGTGCGGAGATCGCGCACCTCGTAGAGCCAGACCCCTCCGCGCTTCTGGGCGCTCGTGATCTCCACCCCAGAGCGGGGCAGATCAAGATCCTGGCCGTTGTCGAGCGGCGAGGAGACACCCTCGGCGAGCGCGCGGCGGCAGAGCTGAATGATCTCGCCCCGGTCGGCGATGGCCGTCTCGCCATCGCGGCGCACATAGATCGCGCCATTACTGCCGACATAGGGCGGGGGCTCGCCAGCCTTCACCTCGACGCGCATCACGTCCTGGCCCTCGTAGCGCATCAGCTCAAACGAGAGGTAGGGCTGCGGCGAGAGCAGCTCGGCCACACCCTTACGCAGCGCCTCGCTCACTTGGTCGGGGCGACTCACGCCCACCACGCGGCCGCCAGGCTCGCAGCCAACCACAAGCACGCCGCCGCCCGCATTGGCGAGGGCGGCAATATCGGCCCACAGCTCATTGGCGGCGCTGGGGTCGTCCGCGAGGGCGCGCAGCACCTGGCGCTCAGAAGACCCGCCAAAGCGCACTGCGTCTACGGCCCACTGCTTCTGGTCGCGTTTGGGCACGCGCACCCGGTCGAACTCCTGGCTGGTAAGCAAAGAGCGCAGCGACTCGAAGCTGTTGTCCGGCAGCAGCAGCTCGATGTAACGGTCGCCGATGCCGTGGCGATGCAGCACAGGGGAGTCGCCGTCGGGGAGGCGGCGCAGGCGGTGGGCGTCGCTGCCCTGGATGCAGAACATGCGCCGCTCGTAGTGCTCAGTCTTACCGTTGTAGAAGCCCGGCGAGGTAAACTTCTCGTGGTCGGTGTAGAAGTTCACAAACTCCAGCGCGTTCACGAAGGCGCTCTGCGTAACAGCGATGCGCGACTGGCCGCTGGTGCCCATGCGCAGCGTCTCGTGGATCACGCCGTTGGTGCTGTTCACGTGGGGGGCGATCACGAGACCGCCAGCGCGGGCGATGATCTCGTAGGCGTCGGTGACGTGGCGCGTGTTGGAGACGCCACACAGACCTTCTTTGAGATGGTCGGCGGGGACGCCAAGCTGGAGCAGGGTGGCCTCGATCAGGCTGACCGGGCGGTTGGGGGCGAAGACGCCCAGGATATGGGCGCCGAAGTGGGAGGTGAACTCGAAGCCGGGCAGGACGGTGATCTTGGCGAGCAAGCGGCGGTAAGTTTCGAGGCGCTGCTGCTCCTCGGGCGTAAGGCGATTGGCGCCATCGAGGGCGCGGAGGAAATCGAGCTCACGCTGGAGCTGCTCGTAGCCGTGGACGGTATTGTGGTCGGTGAAGGCGATCAGCTCAAGCTCGCGGCGCTCGGCCTCTAGCAGAATATCGAGATAGGTAACTTCCGGTTCGGCGTAATCTTCAGAGGCCGGCGTATGAATGTGCAGGTCGGCGCGAACCCAGCGCATCCCGTTGCGCACCTCAGCAGGTGTGCTCATAGGTTTTTAACTCCAACAATCTCTTCTCTAACGATGCTTTGGGATCAGGCTTTTGTTCTTCTGGCCGCAATAGAATGCGCGGCACACGGGGGTCGGCGCCTCCTTTCCAATAATGCTCCCACCATTATCATACCCCAAAGGCGCCCAAACGACAACGAGCGCGCAACCGCCATTCTAGGCGATCACACGCTCAGTATAGCACGCATGTATGTATGCCCACCAGGCGCTCCAGCTTCACGGCACGCCTTGTGCGAGTCGCGGCGACTCAACACAGCGGCAGGCGGCGGAAGGATCCGGGCCGCAGGCGCTGGCAAGGGACCACTGCATGTTGGAGTCGAGGCGCAGCATGGCCTCGGGGCCGAGGGCCTCACGCAGGGCCCGCACGGTGCGGATCTCCATGCCCTCGTCGCCCATGATCAGTTTACCCTCGAACATCGTGGAGCCATGTTCGGCCTGCATACGCAGACAGTGTTCCACCACATGCTCCGTGGTTAGCTCCTTGCGGCT
>JAYUYB010000441.1:0-9614 GCA_043752655.1 Chloroflexota bacterium | reverse complement strand
TTACGAAAAACCGGCTGAAAGCCCCGTCCGCTTGCGGCGGGGATGAAAGCCGGGTCCGCCGGAGGCGGACATCCAACGCCAGCTCTGCACCACAGTGGTTCCAGGTGACTACCGGGGCGTATGCGGCTTTGGGACGCGGTACGGCAGTGCTATCGCCGACACAGGCGCTCACACTGGCACGCTGCGGGGGGCGATGCGAAAGCCCCACCGCTTGCGGTGGGGTCGTTTACTTCGCTGGGCGATCAGTTCAGCCTGTAGCGCTTGCAGACGCGCTCCAGGTCTATCTAGGCTCGGGGCGGACGAAGCAAACGGCTGACATCGAGCTACAGGCAAGCGCCCTGGCGGCGCAGAGCTTCGCCGACGAGGAGTTGGTCACCAACTTTATCCGCGCCGTCTGTGTCTGGGGCGGGTACGCGGGCATCAGCGGGCGTGTGCGGAAGCGCAACCAGGCCGAGGTAATCCGAGCACGGCTGCTCGCGGCGAAAGCGGCAATCGAACGGCAGGAGCCAGATCTCCAATTGGCTATCCGTGAGGTTCGGGCACTTGATGGCCTCGGCCTCTCCTTCGCCTCCAAGCACCTGCGCATGCTCTGGCCGAGACACTGCCCAGTGCTCGACTCAGTGCTGCACGACAAGCTCGACTACCCGATGAACTCCACCGGCTACTGGCAACTCGCCAAAGACTGCCGCACTGTAGCGGCGCTGCTTGAGCGTGAGGGTGTCACCAACCCGGCCCGCGACAATCGGCCTGAGTGGTACGTGGCCGACGTCGAGGCCGCCATCTTCCAGCTCGGCAGAGCATAACTACCAATCGCTCCTACTCCGGTAACCCACCCCTACACCTGCGGCGCATCATGAACCACACCCTCACCATCGCCACCTGGAACCTTCGGCTCCCCGGCGCCACACCCAATGTTCGCAATGATGCCCTCCTGCGCGAGATCCTGGCTGTCAACGCCGACATCTGGGTGCTCACCGAGACGAACGAGAGCATCAAGCTGCCGGGCTACTACTCGCTAGCTACTCCCGCGACGAGCCGCCGCAACGATGGTGTGCGGACAACGATGATCTGGTCGCGCTGGCCGGTTCAGGAAGTCTCAGTCTTTTCCACGCTGACTGAGTGCGAAGAACCAACGCGCACCTGGCCTAGCTACACCGTCAGCAGCCGCGACACCTCCCCTGCTATCTGTGCAGAGATTCAGATGCCCGGCTGTCCACTGCTTGTCTACGGCACCGTGATCACCTACTTCGGCGACCGCGGGCCGTGGGGAACATCGCCATACAATCAGGAGCAGCGCAAGGCAGTGTGCGAGCATGGGTACGATTGGCGACGGCTCCGTGATGCGAAGCCAGGCCAGCCCTTCACCGTGGCCGGCGACTTCGACGCCACGTGCGACGAACGCAACTCTCCCACCATCGCTACCTGTACGATGCTGCGCTCTGCCCTCGACTGGAGCGAACTCACCTGTCTGAGCAAAGACCACTGGATTGACCATATCTGCGTCTCCAACGAGCACTACATCTCCAGCGAGGTGTGCGCGTTCCATCCGAAATATGACAGCCCCTGGGCGAACGCGCGCGTGCGGCTCAGCGACCACCACGGCATCGTGGCGAAAGTGACGCTTGGTCGGGTGAGTGGCAGAGGTCAGCAGATCTCGCTAGTTGGACACGGGTAAGGTGCGCTATGGGTCAGTTCTACACCTACGATGAGACCTTCCCGATCATCAAGCGTCTCATCCACACAATCTTTCTCCGCGACTGGCACAATGATCCGCGCCACCTCGTTACGCGCGAAAAGATCGTGATCGGCTTCCTGCGAGACTCTGTGGGCCAGGTCATCGCGGACGCCGCGTGGGCCGAATATCATCACCAGTACGCCGATACACCTCAAGAGCGGCGCCCCTACCGTTCGCGTGCGACCCTTGTCGGAAACATGGTCGACATGTTCAGCAAGGAGTACGACGAAGGCAACCCTGAGCTGCGCGCCGAGTTTCATCGCGCCGATGCCTGGCCCCATAAAGCTTTTCGGCCGTACCGCCCTCAAGCGCCCGCAGTCAGCGAACAACGCAGCATCAACGCTGGCCTGAGGCTGATGCTCACGGACTCCAGTGCACCCGTTGCAGCACTGGCCGCCCATCCCGAGGGCGATCTCATCGCCGCCGGCGGCCGCGACCGCTACGTGCGTATCTGGTCGATACGCCGCCGCAGACAGGTCACGGTGCTGCGCGGCCATGCCTACAGCATTACAGCCCTCGCTTATAGCGCGGACGGAAGAAATCTGTTCAGCGGCAGCGGTGATGGGGATATCCGGACGTGGGACACCATCAGGCGGACTGCGCTCCACACGCTCCACCGGGATTCGGGCTGGGTACACGGGTTAGTAATCCACCCGCGCCACAGCGTCCTTTTCGCATCATATGACAACGGCGAGTTGTGTGGCTGGCGTACCGATACTGGCAAATCGTTCGACGTGCAGAGCGCTCACAGAGGGGCGGCAACCTGCGTCGCCCTCGATGCTCGTGGGCAAGTACTCGCCTCCGGGGGCCAGGATAGGCTTATCTACCTGTGGGACTCCAATCCATCGCTCCAGCGACGGCGTGAACTGCGAGGACACCACGATGTTGTGCGGGCGCTCGCATTCAGCCCGGATGGCCGCTGCGTAGTCAGTGGGGGCGATGATGGCCGGGTACGGTTGTGGGATGTGCAGTCAGGAGAGATGCTCGCCTCGCTCGACGAGGACGGTTTTGGCCGTCGGCTTGACCGCATCAGTGCCCTCGCCTGGCTTGCCGATGGTGCAACTGTCGTGATCGCCGCGCGTAACCGCACGATCTATTTGTGGTGTCCGAGCGAGCGCATTATCGTCGGCAGGCGCCGGGGCCATGTGGCAGGTGTTCACGCCCTGGTGATTCAGCCACTGGGCGGGCAACTAATCAGTGGCGGGTTTGACTGCACAATAAGGCTCTGGGACGCCCAAGAGCAGCGCCCAAGAATGGGACACAACCTATGAAGACTCTCAGCCCGCACGCCCGACAGTTGCCGCTCCGCCACATCTCACTCCGCGTGCCCTGGCATGATGGAGGCTGGAACGGTACAGTCTGCCATAAGCCAAGCCAGAATAGCTCGTGCCTGATCCTGCCCCATGTGCGTGAGTCTCGCGAGGATAAAGAGGAGGATGCGCTGGCCGGGGTGGCGTGGCAGACGCTCCCACAGGCACAGTGGCCTCCTTGCATCGGCGAGCGGGGCGGCTTCATGGCTCCGTTCGAGCTCGACCGCGTTGTTACGCACCCGTATGCAGACTCAAGCCCCGCTCACCGGCATTTCGCCCCGACGCCATTTCGCATCCCGGCCTACGCCGCGCCCTGCATCCCCTTCAGCTGGATGCTCAAAGATATGGCGCTCGAGAAGGTACAACTGCTCGATCTCAGCTTCCGTCTCGAGCTGGAGCAGCAGGCCCACGAGGCGATGGGCTTTGAGACAAGCTGGGTGCAGACGAAGCATAACCACCAGGTCATGCTCGACACCTTCTTCAGCGCAATTCAGCCGCGGCGCTCGTTGTGCTTCTTCTACGCAAAGGCCACGCCGCTCACGGATGATCCGCGCCGGGTCATCGTCGGCGTCGGATGGGTCACGGCTGTCGGCCCAGCGGTGGAATATCGCTATCACAGTGAAGGGCCGATCCAGGCACTGCTCTGGGAGCGGTCGGTTCAGCATTCCATCAGGCCGGAGGCAGAAGACGGCTTCCTACTGCCATATCAAGAGCTTCTCGCCTACCTGGAGCAGCACCCAGGCGAGCAGGCTAACGACTACATCGCCTTTGCGCCCGACGATCATTTCTGGTCGTTCAGCTACGGCGCCGAGCACGTCTCGAACGACGGTGCAATCGGCTCACTGCTGGTCTGCGCTCGGGCGGTACAGCAGATCGCCAAAGTCCTGCCGGGCCCCTGGGATAAGGTGCTGCGCTGGATCGATGAGCGGCTGAATGAGCTCTGGCAGATGCGCGGGCCCTGCCCCGGTCTCGGTGCCGCTCTGAATGCCTTTGGAGTCGAGAAAGGAACGCTGCTCGCCTACGAGCTTGAGCACAAGCTGGCTACGAAATACCCTGAAGGCAATATCGATCCCTGGCCGTTCGTCGACGAGTTGTTCCGCTCGCCGGAGCATCTGCCTGCAGACCTCCGCTCCACTATCACGCCAACCCTCAGCGAAAAGTGGCGTCGTCTGGCGGCCGAGCGCAGGCAACTGCTTCAGCTCCTTAGCCGCTTTGACCTCCTTGCAGACCAGGCCAAGCGCTACTACGTGCATGAGGACTCCGGGCGTGCGGCGGCTAGGATCCAGCTGACCGACACTGACACTTTGCGCAACCCCTACCTGCTCTATGAGAACGACCGGCAGACGGTCAATCCAATCGGCGTCGACACGATCGACCGTGGTCTCTTCCCCGAAACAGTCGTCCGAGAGAAGCACCCGCTGCCCATACCGTCACATGTTGATGATCCGACAGACCCCCGACGCGTCCGCGCCTTTGTCATCGAGCGACTGGAGCTCGCAGCGCTCCAGGGCGACACGCTGCTACCTCGCGTGGAAGTCATTCGGCAGATCCGCGACTCCGAAGTTCAGCCTCCCTGCCCGATAGACGGCGATCTAATGAACATCGTCGATCCAACCCTGGCTCCCGCTGTTGTCGGCGCCCAGCTCGCCGATGGAACCGCGGCGTATCAACTCAAACGTCTCCAGGAGATGGGAGCGCTCATTCGTCGGGAGGTGGAGCGTCGTGCGAAGGCGAAACCCCACAGCAGTAGCATAAACTGGCGTAGCCTCCTAGATGACCGGCTGGACTTTGGGATTAGTGAGGCTGAGCGTCGGCAGCGTTCAGCCGATCCGACTGAGCAGGATGCTCGCAGGGAGAAAACCGCCGCTCTGGAGCAGCTTTTTGCTTCGCGAGTCTCTGTGCTGATCGGGCCGGCGGGGACAGGAAAGACGACACTCCTACAAGTGCTGTGTAGCCAGCCCGAGGTTGCCCGAGACGGAGTACTCTTGCTCGCACCCACGGGCAAGGCACGCGTCCGTCTAGAGACGCAAACTGGCCTCAGTGGGGCGAAGACGGTCGCTCAGTTCCTTGTGCCGATTGACCGGTATGACGGAGAGACAGGCATCTATCGACTTTCTGAGCGTGAGCCGGTCGAAGGCTACAGGACGGTGGTTGTTGACGAGGCTTCAATGCTCACCGAGGAGCAGCTGGCTGCACTGCTCAACGGCCTACGCGGCATTGAACGGCTGGTGCTAGTCGGTGATCCGCGCCAGCTCCCCCCAATTGGCGCCGGCCGGCCTTTCCTAGATGTGGTGCGCCGTCTGGCACCTGATACTATCGAGAGCCGGTTCCCTCGCGTCGGCCCCGGTTACGCCGAACTAACGGTGCGACGTCGCCAAGTTGGCCTGCTGCGTGATGACCTCCTGCTCGCGGAGTGGTTCAGTGGCCGGCCTCTGGACGCCGCCGCCGACGAGATTTGGGACCGCATGAGCGGAAAGCAGGTCTCCGAGAATTTACGCTTCGTCCGCTGGGAGAGCGAGGGTGAGCTTCAGGCTCGGCTCCTTGAGATTCTGCAGGAGGAGCTTCACCTGAGCGGCAAGGGGGATAGTATCGGTTTTGAGCAGTCTCTTGGCGGGACACCGTTCGGTGACAATGGCGCGATCTACTTCTGGGCTGGTCGTCATCCCGGTGAGCTAGGTGCCTGTGGCAAGGTTGAGTCCTGGCAGATTCTGTCGCCTACACGAGGTTCAGCCTACGGTGTTGAGGCGCTGAACCGCCTCGTTCAGACAACGTTCCGCGGCAAGACGAAGGAGCGAGCCCAAACGCGCTGGAGGCCAATCCCAAAGCCGATGGGCCGCGAGGAGATCCTATACGGTGACAAGGTCATCTGCACGACCAACAAGCACCGCAAGGATGTCTTTCCTGAGCAGGGCTCGTTGAACTACGTCGCCAACGGCGAGATCGGCATCGTGGTCGGCCAGTACAAGGGGAAGAAAGCCAACTACCGGAGCCTCCCCTGGAAGCTGGAAGTCGAGTTTGCCTCCCAGCCGGGCTACCGCTACGACTTCAAGAAATGGGAGTTTGGAGACGAGCGAGCGGCAATGTTAGAGCTCGCCTACGCGCTGACAATCCATCGAACCCAGGGCTCGGAGTTCGGCCGCACAATTGTCATCCTGCCCAATCCTTGCAGGCTGCTCTCGCGTGAGTTGCTCTACACGGCCTTGACGCGACAGCGTGACAGGCTTGTGATCCTGCACCAAGGCGACATCCACGAGCTCTTGCGCTACTCAGCGGACAGCTATTCCGAGGCTGCGCGCAGACTCAGTAACCTCTTCACTCCGCCAAGGCCAGTGCAGATTGCCGACCGCTTTCTGGAGGACGGCCTCATCCACCGCACCCTCCGTGGCGACAGCGTACGCTCCAAATCTGAGGTCATCATCGCCAATATGCTCTACCAGAAGGGCATTGGCGACTACCGCTACGAAGCCCGCCTCACATCGCCAGATGGGAGCGTCCGCTACCCCGACTTCACCATTGAGGACGCGGCGATGGGCATCACCTATTACTGGGAGCATCTTGGCATGCTGCGCGACCCAGGATACCGCAGCCGGTGGGAGAGGAAGCTTGCCTGGTATCGCACGCAGAATATCTTGCCGCTTGAAGAGGGCGGCGGTGAAGCGGGCACACTAATCATCACGACCGATGATGCCGAAGGAGGCATCGATTCCGTGGCAATCGCGGAACTTATCGAGCAGCACCTGCTCGGCTAACGAAGCTCTCCCTTCGCCGGAAACGAGGCTAGCATGCTCACATTTCGCTTCACACCTGGGGCCCGTATTCGGGACACGCGCACGCGCACGACCGGCACCGTTCTGGATTTCAAGCAACTGGCTGGTGAAAATTACTACGTTGTCGATCTCGCCGGCGAGGAGATCACCCTTCCAGAGCGTGACCTTGAGCCAGCACGCGACATATTCGATCGCCTTGCCGCGCAGGAGAAGCTGGGCTATGGGGCCGACTTCGATCTTGTGGTGCGCGCCACCGCGCTGATGGCAGCCCTCGGCCAACGGGGCATGTCTTGCCTGACGAACGCCCGCCTGGCGGCCAAACCCCACCAGGTCTTTGTCGCTCACCGCGTGTTGCAAGACCTCTACCCGCGCTTTATTCTCGCCGACGAGGTCGGCCTGGGCAAAACTATCGAGGCCGGTCTCATCCTCAAAGAGCTCAAAGCGCGGGGCCTCGCTGAGCGTATCCTCATCATCACCCCCGCCAGCCTCTGCGAGCAGTGGCGTGGTGAGCTCAGCACCAAGTTCAACGAGCGCTTCGTCGTCTACAACGGCGCCCGCATCCGCGACAACCTCGCGCAGCAGCCCAACCAGAATCCCTGGGGCCGTGACGCCCATGTGATCACCTCGCTTCAGTTCGCCCGTGGCCAGTACAGCACCGCGCATAGCGCACTCCGGCAGCGCAAAGACGACGCGCGCGCCGAGCGCTGGATCGACGACATGGAGTGGGATCTGGTTATCTTTGATGAAGCTCATCATCTTCGACGCTACCTGAAGAGCAGCTCCGGTACCAGCGAGGAGCGCGAAACGACGCAGTCCTACCGCCTAGCCCAGGCACTGGAGGAGCGGACGCGCTCGCTCCTGCTGCTGACCGCCACGCCCCTCCAGACGAGCCAGTATGATGCGTACTCCTTGATGGAACTTGTTGACCCGTACCTTTTTACGAGCTTCAAAGAGTTTCAGCGCTACCTGCAGGATATGTCACACCAGGAGTGGTCGAAAATCGCTGCCTTCAACCGAGCCCTGGCTTTCCCAGAAGCCCAAATTCCACGGGCATCTTTGAGCAGTTTGTTCAACGACGTGATGCAGGCGGCCCTTCACTACCGCACCTACGAAGACTTCTGGAGCACGCTGTTCGCTACGTTCCCGCCATCTACACCACTTCGTCAAGGAAGCCAGATCACCCTGGCCCAGCTGCAGCGCTGCTATGACTATGTTTATAGCCTCAGCAGGTCGCGAACCTACCAGGTTCCATCCATGAACATGGACCCCCTCCTTGTTGCAGTGCGCGCCAGTGGAGGACAGGCCCGGCGCGCCCCACTGGATCTGCTCACGCAAGAGGGACTGCCTGATCTCCTGGTCGCTGCGCGCGAAACCATCCTGGACTGGATCAGCCGTCAGCACCAACTCAGCCGCGTGATGATTCGCAACCGTAAACGCGAGGCCCTCAAGGGCGAGCTGATCGACCGCCAGGCCACGCTGCTCTCTGTCCAGTTGACTGTGCCGGAGCTCGCCCTTTACAACGAGGTCAGCGACTACATCCGCCACTCGTATGCGCAGCTGCTGGCGCGAACTACCGGCAAGCGCACTGCGGTCGGCTTTATCCTCACTACATTCCGTAAGCTGCTCGTAAGCAGCCGCAGTGCGCTAGCGGTCTCCCTGGAGAAGCGCGCAGCTCGGCTCGAAGAGGCGTTGCGGCGGGGCACCCTGCTCGACACTCCCCTTAATGAAGACGAGGCTGAGGAAGTAGAGGAGCTCCTCGACACCAGCGAGGAGATGGAGAGCTTGCTCAACTTGACTGCCAGCACATCGCGCGCTGACGTCCAGGGAGAGATTCTCACGCTGCGTGCATTTGCCCATACCGCACGTCAGATTGATGTAGATAGCAAAGCCGAGGCGCTGCTCGCATGTGTCGACAAGGTCCTTGCGTCTGATTCCACCGAGAAGGTGCTTATCTTCACCCAGTTCCGTGAGACGCAGCGCTACCTGCACCAGTTGCTCCGGGGCCGCGGCTATCAGATCGCCCTCTTCCATGGCGAGCAGAGCGGGAGCGGCTACAGCAAGCGCGCCGAGTTCGAGCGATTCAAGCGTGACCCCACCATCCGGATCATGATCGCGACCGATGTTGGCGGTGAGGGACTCAATTTTCAGTTCTGCCGGAATCTGATCAACTATGATCTCCCCTGGAACCCGATGAATATCGAGCAGCGCATCGGGCGCGTCGACCGTATTGGGCAACAGCGCGGGGTGCGCGTCTTTAACTTTGCCCTGGAGGGAACCCTGGATGGCCGCATCCTGCATGTGCTGCAGGAGCGCATTCGCATCTTTGAGGAGACAATCGGGACCCTGGACCCCATCATCGGCGAGCAGATCGAGCAGGCGATCAAAGCCATTGCGTTTCAGAGCGATACTGCAGCTGCGGAGCGGCGCCTTCGAGAGTTGGAAGAGCGCCTGCCTCAGCGCATCCGCGAGGCCCACGAGGCCACCGAGAAGCTCGCTGACTTCGTCATGGATGCGCAGAGCTTTCGTATTGAGACAGTGGAGCGCATTCTTGGCCAGGAGCCGCTTGTGCGACCGACCGATATTGAAGCGCTTGTGCGCGCGCTTCTGGAGCGCTTTCGCATGGCTGGGAAACCCCCGCTCATTATGGCCGCGCGCCAGGGAGTCTCGAAGGTGACGGTGCCGGGGAAACTCCGCGAGCTTGCTGCGCAGCACTATGATCTAAACCTACAAACGGAGTATGTTGGCACATTCGATATTGCCACCGGCCTCACCGACGAGAGCGTCGACTTCTTTGCGATTGGC
>JAYUYB010000440.1:0-9618 GCA_043752655.1 Chloroflexota bacterium | reverse complement strand
CGGCGCCCTCGGCGCGGATGCCCTCAAGCGTGGGCGCGTCTACGAGGCGGAAGGCGACGCCCACGTTCAGGGTGAGCCCGAGCTGGGCCACCACGGCGGCCACCGTCTCGTCGAAGATGGCGCGGGCCTGGGCAGGGTCGTAGACCGCCGTGGCGTGGCAGGCCGCGCACTGTAGCCGCCCGTCGTGGAGCCGCCAGTGCTGGGCGCCGAGCGGCGCGCCGCAGGCGGCGCAGCGCGGCCGCGTGGCGATACAGCGCGGGCAGTAGCGCTCGGGCCGGTCGATCAGGGTGTAGTAGCCGCCCGTAAGCGGGTCGCCGCAGGCGGCGCAGCTGTCGGCGGGGCGGGGGCGCGCTTGAGGTGAGGCGAGGGCCATGCGAGTCGCTGATTGTTGCTAGGCTTTGGCGCCGCTTGGTGCAGTATAGCCCGCTGGGATTGGCGGCGCAAGAGTTCCGCTCAGTCACCCTGAGCGAGGCGGCTGTTGCCAGAACCAGGCGGGTGAACCCGCGCCGGCCGGGCCTACGGCCGCGCGTCCGCCTACGCGGACGCAGCACGGCGTCGGCGCAGGCCGACGCGCGGCGCGCAGCGCCCCGGTGGCGCGCCTTCAGTCGCCCGCTGCCCCGCCTGGCCCGAAACGTTACGCCGCACCCCGTGCGGCCTGCGCCCTTGCGCTGCGTGGCTCTGAGAGCGCATTTGGATAATCGCGGCATCCGTTGGTAACAGATTACGTGCTCAAAACAAGCCGCTGAGGGGCACCAAGAGCATTGTAGTGAGGTAGTCATATCATCTCACTACCTGTGGCAAGGCGCCTCAAAGCAGCCTCTTGCGCTAGAGCGTTTCTAAAAGCGCTCCAGCGCTAGTATTCCTCGATTATTCAAATGCGCTCTGAGGCTCTATACTTCGCACAGCTCCTTCTCGCGGGTGAAAGAAACGAGAGCGCTGTGCGACGCATGCTCACACAGGTTGGTGGTCCGCTCCGGCTGATCTGGGGGACCCTGACCTTCGCCCTGGCGCTGCTGGCGCTGTTCCAGGCGCCCAGCTACCTGCTCTGGCAGGCGGCGGTGGTGGCCACCGAGTGGGGCCACACCCTCGCCCTCTTGGCCCTCGCCGCGCTGTTGCCGGGCTGGCGCCGCAGCCGCACCGGCCTGGTGGGCGGCGCCCTCGGCCTTGGCGCCGCGCTAGTTGCGCTCACGCCCCTGGCCCGCGCCCTTGGCCCCGCCGCCGCGCTGCCCGCGCAGCTAGACGCCGCCTTCGGCACGGCGACACGCGCATTTGGCCGGCCGGCGCCGCTGACGTTCCCCGAGCTGGCGACGGGCATCGCCCTCCCAAAGCTGGCGCCGCAGAGCTTGGTGTATAGCAGCGTGGCGGGGCGCGACGAGCTGCGCCTCGACTTCTACCCGGCCCAGGGCGCGCGCGGCCCCGCGCCGCTGCTGCTGGTGATCCACGGCGGCTCGTGGAGCGGCGGCGACAGCACGCAGCTAGAGCCGCTTAACCGCTACCTGGCCGGGCAGGGCTACGCGGTGGCCGCGATCAACTACCGGCTCGCCCCGCAGTGGCCCTTCCCCGCCGCACGTGACGATGTGCTCGCCGCGCTCACCTTCCTCAAGAGCGCTGCGCAAGAGTTGGGCCTGGATAGCGGAAAAATTGTGCTGCTCGGCCGCTCGGCCGGCGGCCAACTTGCTCTGCTCACCGCATATGGCGCGGCCGACCCGGCGATCCGGGGCGTTGTGTCGCTGTACGGGCCCGCCGACATGATCTACGGCTACGAGCACCCCTCCGACCCACGCGTAATCGACTCCCGGGGCGTGCTGGAGGCTTACCTCGGCGGCACGCCCGCCACGGCCCGCTCGGCCTACCAAGCCGCCTCGCCAATCGCCTTTGTAGGCGCCAACACGCCGCCGACGCTGCTGATCCACGGCGGGCGCGACGAGCTGGTGCAGCTGCGGCAGAGCGAGCGGCTGGCAGAGCGCCTTGCTACGGCCGGGCGGCCCCACCTGCTCGTAAGCCTGCCCTGGGCCACCCATGGCGCCGACTTCAACCTGAGCGGGCCGTTCGGGCAGCTCTCGACCTACGCGATCGAGCGGTTTCTGGCCGCTGTGACGCAGCCGTAGACGACTAACCCCTGCCCTACGGCGCGGCCTGCGGCACCGCCGCGTTGATCTCCGCGTCGATCTCGAGCACCTGGCCCGCCATCCAGCCGCTCACGTCGTCGGGGCCACGGATAGCGTACCACTCGCCCTGGCGGCGCTCCAGGATCACCTGCGCGCCCGCGTCTAGCACGCCCACAACGCCGAACTCCACCCCGGGGCCGGCGCGCACGTTGGCCGCCACAGCCACCGCGCCCAGCAGCGGCTCCGGCGTGGGCGTCACGATCACAACAAGGGTTGGGGTGGGTGGGGCGGTGGGCCGTGGCGTTACCGGCGTAACGCTCGGGAGCCGGGCGAGGGTGGGCACAGCGGTGGGCCGCGCCGGCAGCGAGGCAGACACATCGGCGCAGGCCGCGAGGCCGATATATGCAAGCAGGAGCGTCAGCGTAAGCAGAAGACGGTTGCGCATAAAAAACTGGAGGGCGACCCGGCGTGGGCGCCCGCGACAGACTCAGGCGGGGTTGCTACAAAACAGCGGGCGCCTGTGCCGTATGCGCACAGACGCCCGTGTGACCTGGTCGGGGCGAGAGGATTCGAACCTCCGACCTCCGCGACCCGAACGCGGCGCTCTACCAGGCTGAGCCACGCCCCGAAGATGTCGATCACTGTTGTGGTGGCTGGTGCCGAAGGTGGGAGTCGAACCCACACCAGGTTGCCCTGAACGGTTTTTGAGACCGTCGCGTCTGCCATTCCGCCACTCCGGCGCGACAAACCCGATTATAGCAGCCTTGCAAGGGTGCGTCAAATGCAACCTTCGACGAGCCGCCGTGGTATAATCAGAGCTGCGCTTGCGCCTTGCAACGCGCTGTTCAGGAGCGCTGGAACGTATTGTGATCACGCTCGATCTGATTGCACCGAACACGCTGGTGCGCGGCACCGCCGATAGCTATACCGTTATTAATCTCGTGGGCCGCGGCGGCATGGGCACCGTCTACCGCGTGCGCCGCAGCTCCGACAGCACCATCTGGGCGCTGAAGGAGATGCGCCCCCAGAGCGAGCTCTCCCCCGAGGAGCTGGTCGAGAACCGCCGCCTCTTCCTCCAGGAGGCCGCCCTGCTGCGCTCGCTCAACTTCCCCAACCTCCCGGTCGTCACCGACCTGTTCGAGCAGGAGGGGCGCCCCACCCTCGTGATGGAGTTCGTCGCCGGCCAGACGATTGAAGAGCGCATCCACGAGGCGAACGCCCCCCTGCTGGAGCAGCAGGTGCTTACCTACGGCATTCAGCTCTGCCGCGTGCTGCATTACCTGCACAGCTGCGACCCACCGATCATCTATCGCGACCTCAAGCCCTCGAACATCATGCTCACCCCCGACGGGGTGCTCAAGCTGATCGACTTTGGCGTGGCCCGCACCCACAAGAAGGGCAAGTCCAAAGATACTATCGCCATGGGCTCCGCCGGCTACGCCCCCCCCGAGCAGTACGGCAAAGGCCAGACCGACGCCCGCAGCGATGTCTACGCCCTCGGCGCCACCCTATTGCACCTGCTCACCAACATGCCCCCCGTCCCGCTCCAGACACCGCAGCCAGGCTCGATCAGCAGGATCAACCCCTCGGTGGATGCCAAAACCGAGGCTGTGATCATCAAGGCGATGGACCTGAGCCGCGACAAGCGCTTTGCAGGCTGCGCCGAGCTAGAGCAGGCCCTGGCAAGCTGCCTCGACATGCCTTATGTTGATTCTACGTTCGGCGCCGTGCGCCCCCAGCCCGCGCCGCCAGTCGCGTCAATCGCCCCCGTCGTGCCTGTCGCCGCGCCCATCGCCGCGCCCATCGCCGCGCCCGTCGCCCCGGTAGCGCCCGTCGCCCCGGACGACGACAGCACGCCCTGCCCGCGCTGCGGGCGCCTCAACAAGCCGCGCGCGCGCTTCTGCGCCGCCTGCGGCACGCCGCTCGCCGCCCCGCCCAGCGCCAAGCTGCTGATCTCCTCGCCCCATCGCAGCTGGGAGCAGCGCGTCGACAAGCTGCCGCTGCGCATCGGCCGACGCGACCCGCGCCAGAACCACTTCCCCGAGCTCGACCTCGCCGAGCACGACCGCGGCATCGCCTCACGCCACCACGCCACCATCCAGCGCGACGGCGACTTCTACACGATTACCGATCTCGGCAGCACCAACGGCACGTATCTCAACGGCACGCTGATCATCGCCCGCCTCCCCCAGCGCCTGCGCCAGGGCGACCGCATCAAGATCGGCGAGGTCGAGATCGAGTTTCGCTGGAACTGAATCAATGCAAAATGCAAAATGCAAAACAGCGCAACCCAGAATCCAAAATCGGCAATCCAAAATAGTATGCCCCTATGACGATACGCGTCCTCATCCTGCGCGCCCCCGGTATTAACCGCGACCACGACGCCGCCCGCGCCTGTGCGCTTGCGGGCGCCACTCCGGAGCGCGTCCACGTCAACCGCCTCGCCTCCGGCGAGCTGCGCCTCGATGATTACGCCATGCTCGTGATTCCTGGCGGTTTCTCCTACGGCGACCACCTCGGCGCCGGCAAGCTGCTCGCCATCGACATCGAGCATCGCCTCGGCGACCAGCTCCAGCGCTTCGTGGCCAACGGTCGCCCCGTGATCGGGATCTGCAACGGTTTCCAGGTGCTCGTCAAGGCCGGCATCCTCTCAGGCCCAACCGACGATGAATCACCGACGACCGACGACAGTCCACCGTCGCCTGGCTCGGCTATCGGCTATCGGCTATCGGCTATCGCCCACCGCCCACGGCGAGGGCCGCGTGGCCGTCCGCGACGACGACGCCCTGGCGCAGCTGAGCGCCCAGGGCCTTGTGGCGCTGCGCTACCTTGGCGACGATGGCGCCGATACGGGCTATCCCGCCAACCCAAACGGCTCCCCCGACAATATCGCGGGCCTCTGCAACGCCCAGGGCAATGTGCTCGGCCTGATGCCCCACCCGGAGAACGCCGTGCTGCCGCAGCAGCATCCTCGCTGGACGCGCGAGCCCGCCCGCGCCGAGGGCGACGGCCTAGTGATCTTTCGTAACGCCGTGAGGTACGCCGCAAGCCTATGATTATCTACCCCCCCGACGACCCATTCCTCTTCAGCGTTAACCTGTTCGGCCTGCCCATCGCGGTGCGCTGGTATGGCGTCATCATCATGGCAGGCGCTCTGCTCGCCGCCTACATCGCCGCTCGCCGCGCCACCGCCCGTGGCTACGACCCCGACCACGTCTGGAATCAGCTGATGCTCGGCCTGCTTATGGGCATCGCCGGCGCCCGCATCTACTACGTGATCTTCGAGTGGGAGCGCTTCTCCGCGAACCTGTGGAGCATCCCCAACCTTACCACCGGCGGCCTCGCCATCCACGGCGGGATCATCGGCTCTGTGCTGGCAGTGATCGTCTACGCCCGTTGGAACAAGCTCCCGTTTCTGGATTGGGTCGATGTCTGCGTGCCAGCCTATTTGCTAGGCCAGGCTGTAGGCCGCTGGGGCAACTTCTTCAACCAGGAGGCCTACGGGCGCCCCACCACGCTGCCGTTCGGCCTCCGCATCGACCCCGAGTATCGCCTGCCGCCCTTCAACGACATGCAGGCCTACCCCGCTAGCACGCTCTTCCACGCCACCTTTCTCTACGAGTCGCTCTGGAACCTGGCTGGCGCAGGCCTGCTTTTCTTCGCCGATCGGCGCTACGGCTTCGGCGCCCCCGCCGGCAAGCGCTGGCTGCGCCCCGGCGACCTGCTCTTTCTTTACGCGATCATCTACTCGCTGGGCCGCTTCTGGATCGAGGGCCTGCGCACCGACAGCCTCTGCGCCAACGGCATCGGCGGCAGCTGCGATGGCTCGCTGCGCATGGCCCAGGTGCTCAGCCTTGTCCTGATCGCCGCTGGTATCGTCGCCCTGATCGTCAACCACCGTCGCCCTCTGCCCCCGCCCAGCTCTTCACAGACAACACCGGCTGCCGACCCATTGCCGGACCTGAATGGGCCGGAGCTGCGCCGGGAATCTGTGGATTAGGTCGCTACCGGCACCGCCCGCGCCTGCCGCCTGATGATGAAGGTCAGGATCGGCGGCGTGAGCAGCGTGCTCAGCAGGATCACGATCACGATCACCGAGAAGGTTTGGGCGTCTACGATGCCAAGCGCCTGCCCGGTGGCCGCGAAGATCAGCCCAACCTCGCCGCGCGGCACCATCCCCCAGCCTACGATCTGCTTGTTCACCTTGCCCGCCACCAGCCCCGCCACCACCTTGCCAAGGAAGGCAACTATGGTGAGCCCGAGGGCCACCAGCAGGATCGACGGGTTGAGCAGCGTTGCCAGCTGCACGTTCATCCCTGTCAGCACAAAGAAGATCGGGCTCAGCAGGTGGCCCACCGGCTCGATGATCTCCTCGACGTGGCGCTCTGCGTGGCGCCGCATGATCGCATCGACCTGCCCAATATCGATGTGCTGCTTCTGCTGAAGCTCGCGGCGCAGCTCCTCCACGATTTTTGGGCTCTCGAACGACTCAAAATGCACCGCGTCCAGCACGAGCCCCGCCGCAAACGCGCCCACGATCGGCGCTAGCCCGAGCAGCTCCGCCAGGAAGGCGCAGATCAGGCCGAAGCTCAACGCCAGTGTGAACTTCATCCCGGTGCCGGTGTTGATGCGCGAGAGCAGGCGCCCCAGCTGGGGCGCCACAAGCTGCCCAATGAAGATCGCCCCCGCCAGAAAGCCCACCGCCTTGAGCAGAATCAGGCTTACATCCGTCGGGCTCACGCTACCCCCTGTGACGATAGCCGACACCACTGCCAGGATGATCAGCCCCATCACATCGTCGATCACGGCCGCGCCAAGCACGATCTGCGCCTCTGGCGACTGGAGCACGCCAAGGTCGCGGAACACGCGCGCCGTGATGCCCACCGAGGTGGCGGTGAGCGTTGCGCCCAGGAACAGGTAGGCGTTGAACGACAGCCCTGGCAGCAGCAGCGGCCCCACAAGGTAGGCGCCCAGGGCGAATGGCACCACCACGCCCACAGTCGCGACCATGAGCGCGCGCACGCCCACCCGCGACATCTCGCGGATGTTCGACTCCAGCCCGACCTGAAAGAGCAGCACGACAACGCCAAGCTGAGCAAGAAACGCGATAATCGCGTTCACCTTGATCGGCTCGAAGAGCGTGATGCCCAGCAGCCCCAGATTGCCCAGGATCACCCCAACCAGCAACTCCCCCAGCACCGGCGGCTGCCCAATCCGCTCCACAACGCTGGCGAGCCGCGCCGCGAGCAGAATCCCAGCGATCATCAGCAGCGTCACGCCGACACTGGCCTCTTCCATAGGAGCTTCCGGGAAGGTAAGACACCTCAGCTCAACCGCCGCGTCTCTGGATCGTAGCGCTCAGTCAGGTCGTTGGGCGCCGTGCCCGGCATCGGCGGCACCCCCGTCAGGAAGGCTGCCCGATCAAGCATGTGGGCCGCCACGGGCTGCGTGAGGAAGAAGAAGCCGATCAGTGCAAACATCTCGAAGACGACGGACAGTTTGGCGAGGTGGTAGACGCCAACAGCCAGCAGCACGCCCACGATGCCCAGGGTTCCCGCCTTGCCTACGGCGTGTACCCGCGTGTACAGGTCTGGCATGCGCACGAGCCCGATCGACGAGACCACGATGAAGAACACGCCCACAGCCGCGATCAGCAGCGTCAGGCCCTCTAGCAGTGTCATCAGCTGCGCCCCTCCTCGATAAAGCGGGCCAGGGCCACGGTGCCCAGAAAGCCGATCACGGCCACCACGATCACTGCGTCTAGCAACACCAGCTGCCCCGACGTCAGGGCGAACAGTGCGATCAGACCCACCAGGTGGATCATGATCAGATCGAAGGCCGCAGCCCGGTCGGGGATGCTCGGCCCGCGCAGCAGCCGCCATACGGCCACAGCCATCGACAGCGACAGCACCAGCATTAGCGCGCCGATCAGGCTCTGAAACAGGCTCATGGCAGCAACTCCTGCACACGGCGCTCGAACAACTCCTTGGTGTCACGGCGCAACTGCTCCACGTCGCCCACCTCCAGCGCGTGAATGTAGAGCGTCTTGCGGTCGCTCGACACATCCAGCGTCACGGTGCCCGGTGTCAGCGTGATCAGATTGGCCAGCGTGGTGATGCCCGCGTCGCTTTTCAGGTCTAGCGGGATCGCCACGATGCCTGGACGCAGCTTTAGCGTCGGCGATAGCACCGCTTTTGTCACGGCGATATTGGACTTTACGATCTCCAGCAGCCCAAACCCGATGAACCTGATCCAAAGCCAGGTTGTCTGGAGCGGCCGCCGCGTAGAGAAGCGAAAGTAGCGCCGCAGGCTGAACGGCTCCCTAGACAGCGCCCGCCAGGAGACACGGATCACCAGGAAGCCGAGGATCAGGCCCACAATCAGATCGGCCAGGCCGAAAGCGTTGTTGATCAGCATCCAGGCCAGAGCCAGCAGCAGATTCAGGGTTAGCATGGTTCTACCTCCCGCTTACGGTCGTCGTCACCGCATCGCAGCCATCGGGGCCGCAGACATCGCGCACCAGGCCCTGCGTGTCGAGCAGCTGGTTGGCGGCAAGGCGGCTGTACTCCAGCACCGGGGCTGCGCCAAAGCCGATCAGTATGCTCAGGGCTACGAGCAGCGCGCCTGGCGCCAGCAGGCCCAGCGTGGCTCGCGGCAGCGCGCTCAGATCGAGCTCGTCGGGCGGCTTTTTCCAGAACACCTCATTCCAGATCTTCAGCATCGAGAAGAGCGTAAACAGGCTCACTGCCACCGACACGCCCACGATCAGCCACTGCTGCTGCTGCACGCCCGTCTGGATCAGCCCCAGCTTGCCGAAGAAGCCGCTAAGCGGCGGCAGCCCGGCCAGCGACAGACTCGCCAGCAGCCAGAGCGCGGCCAGGATCGGCTCGCGCCGCGCCATGCCGCCCATACGCTTCAGCTCGCCCGTGCCGGACAAATGCTCGGCCGCGCCGCCGATCAGGAACAGCGCCGTTTTGACAATAATATGGTGCACCATATAGAGGATGCCCGCCGTGAGCCCGGCGACGCCCACCAGGCCCAGCCCCATGATCATGTAGCCCACCTGGCTCACGATGTGGAACGACAGGATGCGGCGCACCTCCACCTGGGCCATCGCGCCCAGCACGCCCACGATCATTGTTAGGCCCGCGATCACCAGGATCAGGCTGCCGTAGCGCTCCAGTTCACGCGGGAAGACCGTGCCGAACACACGGAACAGCGCGTACACGCCCACCTTGGTGAGCAAGCCGCTGAACAGGGCGCTCACCGGGATCGCGGGCGTGTGGTAGCTTGTGGGCAGCCAGAAGAAGACCGGCACCAGGCCCGCCTTGCTGCTGAAGGCGAACAGGAAGAAGCCGGCGATCGCGGTGATCAGCGTGGGGTTCTGGAGCGTGCCCAGGCGCTCGGCCAGGTGGGCCATGTTGAGCGTGCCGGCCACGCCGTACAGCAGCCCCGCGCCGATCAGGAAGCAGGTGCTGCCAAACAGGTTCAGCACCACATACTTCAGGCC
>JAYUYB010000439.1:0-4025 GCA_043752655.1 Chloroflexota bacterium | reverse complement strand
GAGGATACCTGCTATCTGCGTCTGGTTGAGCATTCGTCCAAACCACCTGAAGAAATAAGCGAACGGTAAGTTCTAGCTTTACCATAACAAGATTGTTTATGTACTCCTGACTTTTAGCATCAGAAAGCCAAATCCGAAATAGAGTGTAGCCTCCAAAGTAAAGTGACTGAGTAGGACTAGCAGGCACACGGTGTTCTCCTGGTAATCGCTTTTGCATGCCAGGCGGCACGTTTGACCGTTTGGGCGTAGCTGCCGCCACATTGCGTACGTATCTCTCGCTCCGCCAACGGCAACTTCATTATGTCCATTTGAACAGGCGTTTCAAGGACACCACAGATCAGAGCTGATGAAGCAGCGTAAATGCAGTGTAGTCCTTCCATTTCTTTGTTCTTATTGTCTCAATTGAGAATAATAGATAAAATGAAGCGGTCAAGCCTGTTGACATGATCAAGATAGTTGTGCTAATATCCGTACAAGCATACGGGGAAAGGAGATGACGTGGCGGAAAGTTCGGCTTATGTAAAAGTTTCCGAAGTCGCTGCGCACTTCAGCGTGACCGACGCGGCCATCTACAAGTGGGTAGATCAGGGGCGTATTCGATCACGACGCCTGGGACGAAGAATTATCATCGCCCGCGAGGAGTTCGAGTACATCAAGGCGAATGGCTTACGGGAAGCGGCGGAAGAAGGCGACCAAAAAAACCTAAAGCCCGCCTGGACTTAACCAGACGGGCTTGCGTGTTCGTGCTGCGCTGCGTACTCTTGCCAGGGTTTCAACGCATCACGGGATCGATCTAGCCCTCGGCATGATGGATGGCTCACACGAGAGCTTTTATCACCCAGGCCCACGTGCCACTGTACCAGCAGAGACACGCAAGGCTTGATGATCAGAGAACAACGATGAGCAGTGATCTGCTCATCCGACAGGGCATCACTAACTATGTACCAGATAAACGAGCAGCACGCACAACATCAACAGGCGAGCATCACAAATCGCAACGTGTTTATTCGTGCGCTTGCCCGTGAGCTACCTGCTCGACCCGCAGGCACACGAATAGAACGCAGGTGCGGTGTTCAACTCACATATAAAATAATGGGGGGGGACTGAGATAACGAGGCGGGGGGCAGGAGCATTTTTTAATCTCCAACGACTGTAATCTATTGATTAACAGTCAATCGCTCTACCATTGAGCTATCGGGGATCAGCGCTCTTCACGCTGAAAAGTATAGCACAGCTCGCTAGCGCGTGCAACTTCTAGCGGAACGCCAGCACCGCCTGCTGCAGCCCCTGCTCGTACGCCGCGATCAAGCGGTCCCATTGGCGATCAGCCTCGGCATCGATCTGCTGGCGGCGCGGGTCGGCGTCGAACCAGGCGATCGTGCGCTCGATGCCGCGGGCGAAGGGCGTGGTGGCGCAGTAGCCGGGCACGAAGCGCTTGATTTTGCTGTTATCGAAGATGACGCTGACAACCTTGTCGCCCAGCAGGCTTCCAGCCATGTCGGGCAGGCAGGCGGCGATGAAGTCCGAGGCAATGTGGACGAGCTTTGCCTCGACTCCCGCTGCGGCTGCGGTGGCGGCGTAGAGCTGATCCCAGGTGAGTACTTCGTCGGTGGTGATGTGAAAAGCGTGCCCGATCGCCTGCTGGTGGCCGAGCAGGCCCACGAAGCCTTTGGCAAAGTCGCTATTGTGCGTGATCGGCCAGAGCGAGGTGCCGTCGCCAGGGACGATCAGCGGCTTGCCCTGGCGCATGCGGGCCACCGCCGTGTAGGGCAGCTGCCAGCTGTTGATCACGAGCGGCACCTGGCTGTCGCCGTAGGTGAGCGACGGGCGCACAATCGTGATCGGGAAGCCCTCGTCGCGGTAGGCGCGCAGCAGCCGCTCCTCGCAGGCGATCTTGTTGCGCGAGTAGTCCCAGAACGGGTTCGCGAGCGGGGTGTCCTCAGTGATCAGGTAGTGGCCGACGGGCCGCTGGTAGGCGCTCGCCGAGCTGATGAAGATGTACTGGCGCGTCCGCCCACGAAACAGTGCGATAGCACGCTCGATCTCATCCGGCGTGTAGGCGATCCAGTCCACCACGGCGTCGAACTGCTGGCCCGCGAGGGCGCGTGCCGTTGCCTCAGGGTCGCGTATGTCGGCGACAAGTTGGTGCGCGCCAGGCGGCACGTCGGGCCGGCTGCCACGGTTCAGCAGGAACAGCTCCACGCCGCGCTCGACGGCGAGCTGCGTACAGGCGCTGCTGATCAGGCCCGTCCCTCCAATAAAGAGCACCTTCATCGTTGTCTCCCTCAGCAACTGAGCGCCTTATGATCGCACATTATCCCACAAATAGAAAAAGGATTTACGCAGTTGCTCGCGTGTGGGCCAGAGTTGCCAGATGTCGGGCACTATGCTACCCTCAGCCTGTAAGCACGAGCCCAGACAACGGCAAACTTCTGATCTGACGATGCTGCTGCCGCCGCTGGCGCCGGGTATCTACACGGCGGTCTGGACCGTATGCTGATAGCGCGGTTGCGCCTCGACGCACGCGCCAGCGGGGCAGCGCAGCGGCTGCTCTCCGTGCGTCCTCCGAGCTGGCTTGGCGCGAGGCTGCGCGCCGAGGCCAGGCTGGCGCTGCTCGTTGTGCTCGCCGCTGGCGCGCCGACGAGTCGCCCGCCCCCCGATGCAGGCGGCAGTGCGGATCTTAGCCCGTAAAGCCCAAGTCTAAAGCACTTGGGCTTTACGGGCTAAGATCCGTAATCCGAACCATTGCTGGCTCCCCTCCTAACAAGCGAGCATAGCTAGAATGAGAGACACTCCATGCGCGTGCAGTACGAGCAGCTACTGGTTGCAGTCGCGGACGGCGTGGCGACGCTAACTCTGAACCGGCCTGAGCGATGGAACGCGCTGGGCGTGCGCATGGTCGACGAGCTGCGTGCGGCGCTAGAGGCGCTGGAGGCGGCGGGCGCGGCGCGGGCGCTGATCCTGACCGGCGCCGGGCCGCGCGCCTTCTGCTCGGGCGTCGACCTGAAGGAGCGCAGCGCCCTGGACGCCGCCGCGCGCTGGGCGCACAACCGGGCGCTCAACGACTGCGCCAACCAGCTCGCACGGCTCCAGATCCCTACGATCGCGGCGCTCAACGGGCTGGCCTTGGGCGGCGGCTGCGAGCTTACGCTGGCCTGCGACTTCCGCATCGCGGCGGAGCACGCGGTTGTTGGGCTGCCCGAGGTTGGCCTGGGGATCATCCCCGGCTGCGGCGGCACCCAGCGGCTGCCGCGCCTGATCGGCCCCACCAGAGCCAAAGAGCTGATCTTCACCGCCCGACGCATCGGCGCCGAGGTCGCCCTGGGCTGGGGCCTGGTGAGCCAGGTGGTGTCCGCCGCGGAGCTGCTGGGTGCGGCCCGCGAGCTGGCGGCGCAGCTTGTGCGCCAGAGCCCGCTGGCCCTGGCCTACGCAAAGGCCGCGATCGATGTTGGCCTTGAGAGCTCGCTTGAGCAAGGCCTGCGCTACGAGACCGCCGCCATCCGCACGACCCTGGCCGCCGACGACTACCAGATCGGCCTGGCCGCCTTTGCCGCGAAGACGGCGCCGGAGTTCCCTCCGCTGGCAGCGCGCCGGATCGCGTAGCGCAATCCGGGCCGGGCATGGTGTCCACAGATGCCACGGATTTCCGACCTATTTCTGCCTCGAACGATACGTCGCACCCCGAACGATGCGTTTCATGCTTGACATCGGTCGCTGTCGTCTGCTATAATCGGCGCACATCCCTTCAAAACCTAGTTCTGTACACAGAACAAAAGCCCAGGCCTATGGCAATCGCTCCTTCAGTCGATGGAGAGGCGCCGCGCGCACGGCATGTGGCCGCGCCCGCACTGGATCGCGGGCTGAGGCTGCTGCTTGTGCTTGCACGCGCTCGCGAGCCCATGTCGCTCAGCGAGCTGAGCGAGGCGATCGGCGTCTCGCGCAGCACGGTCTACAGCCTGCTGGCAACCTTGCAGGCGTACGGGCTTGTCGAGAAAGACGCGCGCTACAAGCACTACCAGCTCGGC
>JAYUYB010000438.1:0-9677 GCA_043752655.1 Chloroflexota bacterium | reverse complement strand
CACCACCACCAACGCCAGCGGCAACGCCATCGCTACTGGCAGCTTCACGCTGGCCTCCGCCATCGGCCAGCGCATCAGCCTTACCGCCACCGACGCGGCCGGCAACACGTCCGAGCTCTCGCGCTGCCAGGTGGTGCAGCCCAACAACACCAGCTGGCTCAGCGCGCAGACAGTAGCCGCAAGCGGTGTGGGCGGCGTGAACACTGAGCAGGTGAGCCAGTTCCTCGGCGCCTTCGGCCAGTCGCGCTGGTACAAAGTGCCCGTGCTACCCGGCGCAGAGCTGTCGGTGACGCTTTCGGGTCTGCCCGCCGACTACGACCTCGCCGTGTACCGCGACATCGACAGCGCCTACCAGTCGCTGGCCTCTACGAAGGATCTGCTGATCCAGAATATCGAGCAGAGCGCAGGCGCCTTCTCCAACAGCGAGCCCGCGCCCTACACCCCTGTGGCGGGTCGGGCCTTCTCGAACCCGGCGCTCTTCTCGAACCCGGCGCTCTTCTCGAACCCCGAGGTCTTCGCGCAGTTCCAGCACTACACCGATGCTCAGGTGCGTACAATCCGCGCCGTCTCGACCCTCGACGGTGCTGCCCAGGAGCTGATCACGCTGCCGACCTTTGGCGATAGCGGGTTCTACTACATCCGCGTCTTCGGCAAGAACGGCGGCTTCAGCCTGAACAGCCCCTTCCAGCTGGAGGTGACGACCCGCAGCGAGATCTGCGTGGGCGTAGTGAATGTGCCGCTGCCGCTGCCCGCCACGTTGCCCGCCCTGCCCGCCGGCAAAGACACGCTGATCATCTACAACAACCAGGGCATCCCCGACTTCGACAGCGCCAACTTCAATGGGCGCACCATGACCACGGCCCTCGCCGCGCTCGCCGCCCACCCTCAGGTGAACGGCGCCCTGGTGAACATCGGCGGCGCCACGCCCTACCCAGCGCTCAACCAGGCGCGCACCCAGTCCGTCAGTAGCCCTGGCTGCCCCTATGCCAAGAACCAGTTTGCCGCCCACATCAAGCAGATCGTGGACAGCTACCGCGCTGCCAACCCTGGCCTAAAGTATGTCGTCCTCGCCGGCGGCGATCTGGTGATCCCCTTCTTCCGCTACCCCGACGGCGCCAAGATTAGCCCCGAGAAAGAGTATATCGTGCCGGTGTCGGCGGGCACCACCTCCGAGGCCAGCCTCAGCTCGAACCTCATTCTCAGTGACGACGCCTACGGCTCGCTCACCCAGATCGACCTGGCCACCGGCCGGGTGCCCTTCCCCGAGCTGGGTGTGGGCCGGTTGGTGGAGCGCGCAGGCGACATGTTGCGACAGCTTGACGCATTCCTCGGCCTGCCCGCCGCCGCCAACGGCATCGTGACGCCGCAGAGCGCTCTGATCACCAGCTATGGCTTCCTCGAGGACGGCTCGCTGGCCGTGCGCGATCAGCTGCGGGCCGGCCTGCCCCCCGGCAGCCCGATCAACACGAGCCTGCTCCAGGCTGCCACGATCACCAAAGATAACCCGCTGGCCTGGACTGCCGCCGCCCTGCGCACGCAGCTGCTCCAGACCCGCCGCAGCGATCTGGTCTACATGCAAGGCCACTTCAGCGGCCTCACCGCTGTGCCCGCCAACGAGCGCGAGCGCGTCTACGCTTATGAGCTGGCGCAGTCGAGTCTCGACTTCCGCAACGTGCTGATCTTCAGCAACGGCTGCCACGCTGGCTACAACGTGGTGGACGACCACGCCGCCTCGCAGGACGCCCGCCAGCCCGACTGGGCTCAGGCCGCGGCCTTCAAGGGCGCCGTCTTCATCGGCGGCACTGGCTACCAGTACGGCGACGCCGACTACATCGAGTGGGGCGAGCGCCTCTACCTGGAGTTCGCCAAGCAGCTGCGCGCCGGCAGCAACGTGCCTGTGGGTGTTGCCCTGGCGAAGGCCAAGCAGCAGTATCTCGCAACGATCACCGCCGAGGTGGACGGCGAGTACCAGAAGACGGCGCTCATCCCCACGCTCTACGGCCTGCCGATGCTGCGCTACAACCTGATCCCCGGCGCCCAGGACAGTCTCACCCCCCTGGGTGGCAGCCCAAGCCTGGTGCCGACTGGCGATGGCAGAGCGCTCGGCCTGAACACCAACGACGTGGCGCAGAGCCTCACGCTCTCCACAGAGACGCTGCCGCTTACCAACATCGACGCGGGCGGCGGCACCAGCACAGCCACCTTCGTGGTCGGTAAGGACGGCGTTACCTCGCGGCCCGGCGAGCCGCTGCTGCCGCTCGCGGTCTACAATGCGAGCCCGCCCGCCGCTAGCCCCACCGGCGAGCGCCTGGTGCTGCGCGGCGTGGGCTTCCGCAGCGCCACCTACAACGACGCCCTCAGCCCCGTGCAGCCCCTGGTGAGCCTGGCGCTCTCTGACTCATTCCTGGCCCGCCCAATCTTCGCCTCCGACATCTTCTACCCCGTGCAGCCCTGGACGGTGAACCAGTTTGGTGCCCTGGCCAACACGGCCATCGGCATCACCCGCCTGAACCTCACCCCCGCCCAGTTCAAGTCGTCCGCCCCCGGAGCGACGACGGGCACGATCAGGCGGCTCTCACAGATGGGCTTGCGGCTCTACTACAGCGCCACCACGGGCAGCGCGGCCCTCGTCGGCCCGCCTAGCATTATCGGCGTCACCTCGGATGCCGACAATAGCAGCGTCACCTTCCGCGCCTACGTGGCCGCCGACCCCGCCGCGGGCCTCCAGGAGGTCTGGGCCACCTACACCGCCGAAGCGGGCAATCCCTGGTACGGCCAGTGGAGCTCGATCAACCTTGTCCGCGACGCGAGCGACCCAACGCTCTGGGCGGCGAGCATTCCGCTCGCAGGCAACAACGGCAGCCAGGTGCGCTTTATGATCCAGGCCGCCAACGGCGTGGGTCTGGTGAGCAGCGCCACCAACAACGGCGCCTACTACAACCCAGCCGAGCGCCCGAGCTTCGACCCGGCCAATCAGGTGCCGCCGCCGCCGGCAGTGGCGCCCGCCCCGGTCGCGCTGGCCCTGCAGGCCCCGGCCAGCGGCGTCTTCGGCGACAACCTCAGCGTGAGCGCCACGCTGAGCGGGCCGACGGGCACAAATCTCGCGGGGCGAACAGTGCGCTTCAGCCTCAACGGTCGCACCGCCAGCGGCCTTACCAACGCGGCCGGCACGGCCACCGCAAGCTTCAACCTAAGTCTCCCGCCTGGCGATTATGTCGTGCAGGCCACCTTCGATGGCGCCGAGGGCCTCACCGCCGCGCAGGGCACCCGGCCACTCACGATTGTACCCAGGACGACGACGCTCACCCTAACGCCGAACAGCCAGAGCGCCGCCGCGAACGTGGAGTCGGGCGTGAGCGCCACCCTCACCGACAGCCAGGGCTTGCCGCTTGGCGACCGGCCGGTACGCTTCGAGCTGCGTCAGGGGGCGAGCGTCGGCTTCAGCTCCACCGTTAGTACCGACTCGTCCGGCGTGGCGCGCCTGGGCATCGTGTCGGCGCCTGGCGGCAATTACACCCTGGTCGCCAGCTTCGACGGCGCCACCGGCTACAGCGCCGACAGCGACACCGGCAGCCTGCGGCTGTACGCCACAGCCACGGTTACGACCAGCCCCGTGGCCTACGCAGACAAAACCCAGACCACGGCGACGCTGCGCGGTACGGTGAACGCCAACAACGACACGAGCACCGCCTTCTTCGAAATCCGTCTGGCAAGCGGCAGCTACGGCACGCTACCGAACGCGCCCATCACGGTCATCCCCATCCCGCGCGGCCTGACGCCGGTCAACGTCAGCGCGAATGTGAGCGGGCTCCGGCCCGGCACGCTCTACACCTTCCGCCTTGTGGCCCAGAACGCCGCAGGCACCACGCGCGGCCCGGAGGTGAGCTTCAGAACGCGCTACAACCTCAGCGGCTTCTTTGGGCAGATCAAGGCGCCGCCCAAGCTGAATAGAGTAACCGCCGGTACGTTCGTGCCGCTGCGCTTCAGTCTTGGCGGCTTCTACGGAGGCGATATCTTTGAACCCGGCTTCCCGCAGGTGAATGCGGTGGCCTGCCCCAACCAGCCGGAGACGCCAATCACGGAGACTGCGCCGGGCACTGGCCCAGTCCTGATCTATAATGAAATCACTGGGAACTACATCTACATCTGGAAGACCGAGCGCGCCTGGCGCAACAGCTGCCGCGAGCTGGTGATGCGCTTCAACGACGGCAGCGAGCTGCGCGCGATCTTCCGGATGCGCTAGAGCTCACGATGGTTTGAACCACAAACGGTGCGAACGTCTGGACCACGAACAGCGCGAATGATAGCGAACGGCGCGAACCCGCACATGCGTGGCGGGTTTCGCGCTGGTTCGCCGCCGTTCGCGCCTTCGTGGTCCAAAGGGCCCGGGGCGGGGGAGAGAGGCTAAGGCGATGGAGGCTCCGCTCGCGTACATCCCAATGGATCGGCGGCAGGCGCTCGCACGCGGCGAGAGCCTGCCAGAGCGCAGTAGCGGGGCCGCGCTCTTCGCCGACATCTCTGGCTTCACGCCGCTCACCGAGGCGCTGGTGCGTGCGCTCGGCCCGCAGCGCGGCGCCGAGGAGCTGCCGCGCCAGCTCAACCTCGTCTACGACGCGCTCGTGGCCGAGGTGGATCGCTTCGGCGGCTCGGTGCTCGGCTTCGCCGGCGACGCGATCACATGCTGGTTCGACGATGAAAACAAGGAGACAAGGAGACAAGGAGACAAGGAGATGGACCATGGAGCAGCGGCGCAAGCTCTCCCGGTCTCCTTGTCTCCCGGTCTCCTTGTCTCGGGCGCGAGCCTGCGCGCCGCCGCCTGCGCCCTGGCCCTTCAAACGGCCATGGCCGCCTTCGCCGAGGTCGCCATCCCCGGCGCCGGCACCGTCAGCCTGGCGATCAAGGTGGGGGTGGCTAGCGGGCCTGTGCGCCGTTTCCTGGTGGGCGACCCAAACATCCAGACGATCGACGTGCTGGCTGGCGACACACTCCAGCGCATGACCGGCGCCGAGCACCACGCCGAAAAGGGCGATGTGCTGGTAGACAGCGCCACCGCCGCCGCCCTGGGCGAGCTGGCCGATCTGGCTGAGTGGCGCCACGACGAGGAGACGGGCGAGCGCTTCGCGGTGCTGCGTGGTCTGCTGGCGCCCGTGGCACCAGCCCCCTGGCCCACGCTGGGCGACGAGGCCGTGCCCGAGGCTGTCTGGCGTCCCTGGCTGTTGCCCCCGGTGTATGAGCGGCTGCGCGCTGGTCTGGGCGCGTTTCTCACCGAGCTGCGCCCTGCCGTGGCGCTCTTCCTGCGCTTCGGCGGGGTCGACTACGATGGCGACCCGCTGGCGCAGGCCAAGCTCGACACCTTTATGCTCTGGGTGCAGCGCATCCTCAAGGCCTACGATGGCTATATGCTCCAGCTTACCATCGGCGACAAGGGCAGCTTCTTCTACGCCGCCCTCGGCGCGCCCATCGCCCACGAGGACGACGCGGTGCGCGCGGTGATGGCCGCCCTGGAGCTGCGAGAGCCGCGCTTCGCCTTCATCACCCCGGTGCAGATCGGCCTCAGCCAGGGCCGCAGCCGCACCGGTGCGTATGGCGGCAACAGCCGCCGCACCTATGGCGTGCTCGGCGACGAGGTGAACATGGCCGCCCGTCTGATGCAGGCCGCGCTCCCTGGCCAGGTGCTTGTGAGCCAGGTGGTGCGCCAGGCCACCGGCGAGCGCTTTGCCTGGGAGACGCTGCCGCCCCGTATGGTCAAGGGCAAGGCCCTGCCCGTAACGCCCTACCGCCTGATCGGCCTGGAGCGAGCCGCCTTCCGCCTCCACGAGCCGCGCTACGCGCTGCCAATGGTCGGACGCCAGCAGGAGCTCGCCTTCACGCTTGATCGCCTGAGCCTCGCCGCCAGCGGCCAGGGCCAGATCGTGGGCGTGAGCGCCGAGGCCGGCATGGGCAAGTCGCGCCTGGTGGCCGAGGTCATCCGCGCCGCCCTGGCCCGCAGCGTCACGGTGCTCGCCGGCGCGTGCCAGTCCTACGGCACCAACACGCCCTACCTTGTCTGGCGGCCAATCTGGCACGCCTTTTTCAACCTCGACCAAGCCGAGCCCGAGGCTGCACAGGTGGGCAGCCTGCGCGTGGCGCTGGCTCGCATCCACCCCGCCCTCCTGCCGCGCCTCCCACTGCTCGCGCCTGTGCTCGGCCTCGCCATCCCCGACAACGACCTTACGCGCGACCTCGACGTGAAGCGGCGCAAGGAGCTGCTCGACAGCCTGCTGGTGGCATGCCTGCAAGCGCGCGCCACCGAGCTGCCGCTGATGATCGTGCTGGAGGATTGCCACTGGCTCGATGCGCTCTCCCACGATCTGCTGGAGGTGATCGGGCGCGCTGTCGCCGAGCTGCCTGTGCTGATCGTGATGGCCTACCGGCCGATGCAGGTGCAGCGCCTGCTCGCGCCCCGTGTCACGGCCCTCGCCCACTTCCGCGAGTTGCCACTCGATAGCCTGCTGCCCGACGAGGTGCTCACCCTGGTGCAGATCAAGCTCGCCCAGGTCTTCGGAGATCTCGACATGGTGTCGCCTGAGCTGCTGGAGCGGGTGAACGCGCGCGCCCAGGGCAATCCTTTTTATATCGAGGAGCTGCTCAACTATCTGCGCGATCAAGGCCTTGACCCGAGCCGCACCGACGATCTAGCCCGCCTGGAGCTGCCATCCAGCCTGCACAGCCTGATCCTCAGCCGCATCGACCGCCTGAGCGAGAGCCAGAAGAGCCTGATCAAGGTGGCCAGCGTGATCGGTCGCCTGTTTCGCGCCTCGGTCCTCTGGGGCGTCACCGCGTTCTTCGGCCAGCAGGAGCGTGTGCGCCGTGAGCTGGAAGAGCTGAGCACGCTTGAGCTGACGCCGCTCGACACGCCCGAGCCTGAGCTGACCTATCTGTTCAAACATATCGTCACCCAGGAGGTGACGTACGAGAGCATGCCGTTCCAGCTGCGGGCCGTACTGCACGAGCAGATCGGGCTGCATCTTGAGCGCGCCTTTGTGGGCCGCGAACAGCTGGTAGACCTGCTGGCCTTCCACTTTGATCGCAGCGAGAACCTGCCCAAGCGGCGCGAGTATCTGCTGCGCGCTGGCGCTGCGGCCCAAGCGATCTACGCCAACCTGGCCGCCGTCGACTACTTTCAGCGCGCTGTGCCCCTGCTGGAGGGCGCCAAGCGCGGCGAGTCTCTGGTGAAGATCGGGCAGGTGCTGGAGCTGATCGGCCAATGGGAGGATGCGCGCACCCGCTACGACGAGGCCCTCGCCGTGGCTGTGGCCGCCGACGATCAGCGCGGCCACGGCCAGGCCCTGCTGGCGATCGGCGAGCTGCTGCGCAAGCGGGGCAGCTACCCCGAAGCACGGACGCGCTACGACGAGGGCTTGGAATTGTTCACCACCCTGAACGACCACTCGGGCCTGGCGCGCACCTACGCTTGTCTCGGCACGCTGTCCTTGCAGCAGGGCGACCCAACCGCGTCGCGTCGCCTGTTCGAGCAATGCCTTGCGCTTCGGCGCGAGCTTGGCGTTACCGGCGATACCGCGAAGGCGCTCAACAACCTCGGCATCCTCACCTCCGCCCAAGGCGAGTACGAAGCGGCCACTGCACTGTACAACGAGAGCCTGTCCATCACCCGCGCGCAGAAGATGCGCTGGATGGAGGCCACCACGCTCATCAACATCTCTTACCTCGCCTATGTTCGCGCCGACTACCCACTGGCACAGTCGAGCAGCGAGGAGGCCCTGAGCATCCAGCGCGAGGTGGGCGACACCCACGCCATGGCGATCACGCTCAACAACCTTGCCAACGCTCTGCGCGAGCAGGGCGCGCACACCGAGGCTGCCCGCCGCTACGCGGAGGCTCTGCGCACCATGCGCGCCCTCGGCGACCGTTACTACCTTGCCTATCTGCTAGAGGACACGGGCCTGCTGGCCGCCGCCGTCGGCCAGCCAGAGCGCGCCCTACGGCTGGCAAGCGCCGCCGACGCACTGCGTGCGGCAATTGGCGCGCCACGCTCCGCCGACGATCAGGCAAAGCTCGACGCAGGCCTCGCTCCGTCGCGCGTCGCACTCACCCCCGCCGAGCAGGCCTCCGCCGAGGCTGAGGGCCGTGCCATGGAGCTAGACCCTGCCGTGGACGATGCCCTGGCTGTGTAGCGCTCACTCGATCACTGCGTAGTCGATGATGATGAACGGCGGCGCGCTGAAGCTCCCCGGCGAGCGGTTGGTAATCGTCACACTGTTGGTGCCTGCCCGCAGGACCGCCGGGTCGAGCGGGAAGCTGTGGCGCGCCCAGGTGCCAGTATCCGGGTTGTAGTCGTCGTCGGGCAGCGGGTTCGGGCCGTTGTAGATTGTCTGCCCGTTCACCACGATGCTGATCGCGGTCTTCGCTGGCCCCTCGGAGTCCATGCCCTCCAGGGTGAGCGCGACTGCCCCTGCTGGTGGCGCTGCCAGCTCAAAGCTGGCGCTGAGCTCGCTCGCCGGGGTGCCCTGCCCGTAGGCCACCACCGCCGAGCGCCCGCCGTACGTGAAGCTGCCTGCCTCGCCGCCAAACCCGCCCGCCCACGCGCCGTCGTCGAGCCGCAGTGGCAGACCAGCCGCAGCGGGCGTCGGCAGCACCGCCCGCACAAGCAAAAAGAGCAGCGCCAGCCCGCCCACTCCCAGGCCGAGGAGCAGCCAGGGCGAGCGGCGACCAGCACGAGGCGGGCCTGGCTGGACGACCGGCACGGGGATGGGCGCTGCCACAGCAGCTGCGGGCCTTGCGCTGCGCGGAAGTGCCACCGGCATGGTCGGCTCCAGCAAGCGGGTCTCAGCAGACGGCAGCAGTTGCGCAGGAACAGGTGCTGGCGCTTGGATCGTGGCGGCCCGCAGGGCGGCGGCCAGCTCGGCGGCGCTCTGGTAGCGGCGGCCAGGGTCTTTCTCCAGTGCCTTGAGCGCCACACGCTCCAGGGCAGGCGGGATGCCAGGGACAAGCTGCGATGGCGGCAGCGGGGCGTCCTGCACGTGCTGGATCAGCACGGCCATGGCCGAGTCGCCCTCGAAGGGGACGTGGCCAGCGAGCAGCTCGTACAGCAGCGCGCCCACGGCGTAGAGATCGGCCCGTGCGTCGGAGGGCTGGCCGGTGGCGCGCTCGGGCGCCATGTAGCTCGGCGTGCCGAGGATCTCGCCCGGTACTGTAAGCTGCGTCAGCTCCGCAAGACTCTGGGCGATTCCGAAGTCGCCAAGCAGCGGCCAGTCGGGTTGGGGCAGCAAGATATTCGCCGGCTTGATGTCACGGTGGATCACGCCGCGCCCGTGGGCGTAGCCGAGGGCGTCGAGCACGCGGCAAAGCAGCTCGACCGCCTCGGCGGGCGCCATTGGCCCCTCGGCCACGCGCGTGGCAAGGGTGCGCCCGCCCTCGATCAGCTGCATCACGATGTAGAGCAGCTCGCCCTCTTCGCCATAATCGTATACAGGCAAGATATTTGGGTGGCTCAGGCTGGCCACGGCGCGCGCCTCCCGCTCGAAGCGCGCGGCGGCCTGCGGGTCGGGGCTGGCGCGCAGCACCTTCAGCGCCACATCGCGGCCCAGTCGCTCCTGATGCGCCCGGTAGACGGTGGCCATGCCGCCGCGCCCAAGCACCCCTGTGATCTGATACTGCCCCAGCCGCTCGCCGATCAA
>JAYUYB010000437.1:0-4032 GCA_043752655.1 Chloroflexota bacterium | reverse complement strand
CTGGCCTGTACGGCTTTGCCACGGCGCGCTACCTGGCCAACTTCCGGCGCCGCCCCGGCCTTGTGCCGGCGGCCCTGGCGGGGGCCTGCGTGGCGTTCATGGTGATCGCCATCAACGTGGGCTTCGCTCGCACCTGGCACCTGAGCTGGTGGCAGTGGCACGCGCTGATCGTGATGGCCTTCGGGCTGCTGGCCTTTGCGGTCTACAGACAGTATGCCAGCGAGGGCGGCGCCCAGCCCGTGTTCGACAGCCTCTATCTGGAGGAGACGGTCCAGCGTATCCGCGAGGAGTACAGCGGCGCCCTGGAGAGCCTGGTGGCGTCGATCCAGGCACGCGAGGCTGCCCCAGAGGCGCCCACAGCGCCGGCCCTGGGCGCCGGGGTGGCGGCGCGCTTTGGGCTGAGCGAGGGGCAGGCCGCCGTGCTAGAGCGGGCGGCCGAGGCGCTGGCCCACGAGCGCGAGCAGATCGAGCGCCTGGGCGCCCTGGTGGCCGTTGGCCAGGAGAGCAGCGTGATCCAGGCCGAGGGGCGGCTGCTTGGCCAGGCCCTCGCCCTCACCGGCGCCGCCTTCCGCAGCGATAACTTCCAGGTGGGCCTCATCCACGAGGGCCAGCTCGACTTCAGCGAGAGCCTGCGCGTTGGGCCAGCGCTCCCCCCCGCCGACGCCGAGACACGAGCGCGGTTGCTCAAGCTCGCCCTGCGCGAGCGCAAGCCCGCCGAGGAGGGCAGCGCCCTGGTGCTCCCACTCACTGTAAAAGGCCACCCGGCTGGCGTGCTAGAGGTGCGCCGCATCCGTGGCGGCTTCGCCGAGCGCGACCGCTGGCTGCTGCAATCGCTCGCGGCCCAGCTCTCTATGAGCCTGGAGAACGCCCGGCTGTACCGCCAGATCGATATCCTCTTTCGGCAGTACATGCCCGAGAGCGTCGCCACGGCCCTGATCGCCGACCCGGCCCAGGCGGCGCTCGGCGGGGCCACGCGCGAGATCAGCGTGATGTTCGCCGACCTGCGCGGCTTCACCAGCCTCTCCGAGCGGCTCCCCCCGCCAGAGCTGGTGGCGATCCTGAACCGCTACTACGGCGCGGCGTCGCAGGTGGTGCTGGCCCAGGGCGGCACGATCGATAAGTTTATGGGCGACGCAATGATGGTGCTGTTCAACGCCCCGTCGCAGCAGCCGGACCACGCGCTGCGGGCATGCCGCGCCGCACTAGCCATGCAGCGGGCCATCGCACCCATCGCCGCCGAGGCCCCCGACATGCCGCGCTTCGGCATCGGCGTGAATACCGGCGACGCGCTGGTAGGCAATATCGGCAGCGAGGCCATCCGCAACTTCACCGCGATCGGCGACACGGTGAACCTCGCCTCGCGGCTCCAGACACGCGCCGAGGGCGGCCAGGTGCTGATCAACGCCAGCACCTACGCCCAGGTGCGCGATCACGTCGAGGCCATGCCGCTTGGCAAGATCCAGGTGAAGGGCAAGGAAGCGGCCGTCGAGGTCTTTCTGCTGCTGAACGCGCAGTAGTATCCACAGATGGCACAGATTTCCTGCCCTTTTTGCTTGCAGCAATTGAGCGGAAATCTGTGCCATCTGTGGATAACGCCCTCCTAGCGCCCCCGCCGCCGCACACCCAGCCCGGCAACCAGCAGTGCCAGGCCGATCAGCAGGGCCGCAGGTGCAGGCGACCCATGCCCACCTGTGGCAGGCAAGCTTGCCGGCAGCGCCTCCACTGGCACCGGGCTGCTCGCCTCGGGTGGGCTTACCGTTGGGAGCGGGGCCAGGGCCGGGCTGCGGAAGGCGAGATGCTGCACGACTGTCTGCCCAGATTCAAGCCTCAGCTCAATTGGGCCTTGGGCCGCCTCGCCGCTGCCCGCATCCAAGGCCAGCGCTACCCGATAGCTGCCAGCAACAAGCCCGTTGCGGTCATAGTTCCCATTGCTGTCGCTTGCAACGGCAAGCTCGCCAACCAGCACCGTGATGCCGGGGGCCGGCGCGCCGGTTCGGAGATCGATCACGGTGCCCGTGATGCGCCCCGGCTCGCCTCGCTCCGACCGCTCGGCGGGCTCGGCAGTCGGTGGCAGAGCCGTGGGCCGTGGCGGCAGATCTTGCGCGCCAACGGGCACGGGCTGGAGTAGCAGCGCGGAGCCGAGCAGCAGCAGGCCGACGAGGGCTGAGAGCATGATCCAGCGGTGAGCTTTCATAGGTAGCCGTGTCCTGTACTATCGGAGGCCTGCTATGGCGCCAGTTTGGTCGTGCCATAGCAGGCCTTTTGAGCGAGCTGTCTCAACGCTGCGGCAGGCCGTCATCCTCGCTGAGCGGCGCACCAGCAGGTGCAGACGATGTACGTACCGGGGCCGTTGTTATGACCCTGGTGATGTTGTTGTAGGCCTCGCCTCTAGCCTCGTGCTGCTCCAGCACCGCGCCGTAGGTGGTGTTGGTGTTTGCAGAGTCCGCCTGCACATAGATGGTGCTGCCGGAGCCGATCGTCGCCGGTAGCTGGCTCATGTCGGCGCGGTAGTAGGCGCCAGCAAGCGTCAGCGTGAGGCGGGCACCAGGCGCGAGCGGCAGCGCGTTGGCGGTAACACCCCAGACGGCGCCCTGGCTGCCCAGGTTGGGCCAGATCTGGTTCACTGCCGTGGGCGCGCTTGTGGGGTTGAGGTACAGCTCCACCCAGAACGGCGTCGTCGCCGGCGAGCCGCCTCGGTTGTGCACCGTCACCTCCAGCCGCCCGGCGCTGGTTGTGATCGACTCGACCACCAGGTCGGGCAGGGTTGGGGACGCCCCGGAGATGAGCGGCAGGTGAACAACCCAGCGCTCCTGCGAAAGGTTCACGCTGAAGCTGCCGATAGTGGCTGCGACCGCCTGGTTGCCTGCGGTATCCGCCACCGCCCCGGCCACGAGCGCAAGCGTGTAGCTGCCGTTGTCGGCGCTATTCCACGAGCCGCCCGGCGCTGTGATCCTGAAGGTTGCCGCCAGCGGCGTGCCATCCCCGGCAGGACTCACCCCCTCCAGGGTAGCGGCCTGGCTGAAGCCGCCCGGCCCGGTCACAATGACGTCGCCATTGCCAAGGCTGGCCCTGGCCACAGCCAGATTGTCGGTGAAGGTAACGATGAAGCTGGAGCTGAGCGCGCCCGCTGTCACGGTCGGCACCGTCAGACCGAGGGCCAGCGGCGCGATCCGATCAATCGCGTAGCTTTCCCCGCTGAAGTCGCCGTTGCCTGCGCCAGCCCCGCCCAGGATCAGGCCGGAGGACGAGCCCGTAATGCTGTCGTCGTCGATCAGGTTCAGACCCAGGCTGCCGGTGCCGGTGCCGGTGCTCACCGTAACGGTGTACACAGCGCCCGAGCCAACCAGGCCGCTGAGCGACGCGCCGCTCAGCCCTGTTACATCCAGCGCAAAGTCGCCGCTGTCAACGCCGCCCACGGTATCGCTGAAGGTAACGCGGAACGCCACACTCGCAGCGTTGGTTGGGCTGGCTGCAGTCCTGGTGATGCCAGTGACCACGGGCGCCACAGGGGCGAAGGCGATTGTCAGATCTGGGCCGGTGGCGGCTGCGCTCGGGTTGGTCGCCCCGTCGGCGGCCGCGCCCGCCAGAATGGTAAGCGTGATGTCGCCGGCGCCGACCATGCTGCTCACAGTGACGGTGTAGGTGTCGCCGCTGCCCGCCACGGCCGCGACGAGCGTGCCAGGCGCTGTGCTCGAGCCCAGGCCAACATCGGCGGCGTCGAAGCCGGTAACCGGCTCGCTAAACGTCACCGCGAAGACGATAGGCGCGCGCGTGCTCGGATCGTCCTGGCCCGCAGCCGGCGCAACAGTTACCGTGGGGCTGCTGGTGTCATACGTGACGCTGTTGTCGGTGCTGGTGGAGGCCGCGTTGCCGTTGCCAGAGCTGTCTATCGCCCCACCCGCGCCCACGCTCGCCGTCACTGTCCCGTCGCCCGTCATGCCGCTCACCGCCACCGTGTAGCTCGTCCCGCTGCCGCTCACTACCGCCGTGGTGGCGCCCGCCGTCCCGCCCAGCGTCACGTCTGCGCCCGTG
>JAYUYB010000436.1:0-19687 GCA_043752655.1 Chloroflexota bacterium | reverse complement strand
GAAGTTCCAGAAGGATTTTGTGATCGACCTGGTGGGCTACCGCCGCTTTGGCCACAACGAGGGCGACGAGCCTGAGTTTACGCAGCCCCGCCTGTACGAGCAGATCCGCACCCACACGACGGTGCGCGAGCTTTGGGCGCGCGAGCTGGAGCGGCGTGGTGTTGCGACCAGCGCGGAAAGCCAGGCCCGTGTGGATGCGGTGATGACGCGGCTGCAGCAGGCCTTCGACACGGTGCGCGAGCGCCAGCGCCTGGCCGCCGAGGCGCCTCAGCCGGAGCGCGCCGCCCGCCCAGCCACACCGCTCGCCAACCCCATGCGGACGAAAGTCTATGCCAAGCCGATCTCCGCGAGCAAGCTGGTGGAGCTGAACGAGGCGCTGCTGGAGCGCCCCAGCGAGTTTACGCCGCACCCGAAGCTAGAGCGCCTGCTCCAGAAACGCCGCCAGTCGCTCCACGACCAGGGCGGCGTAGAGTGGGCTCACGCGGAGAGTCTAGCCTTCGCCGCCATCCTCGCCGACGGCACGCCGATCCGCATGTCGGGCCAGGACAGCGAGCGCGGCACTTTTAGCCAGCGCCACCTGGTGCTGCACGACTCGGCCACGGGCGAGCGCTTCATCCCGCTGCACCACATCCCCCAGGCGCGGGCGGCCTTCGCGGTCTACAACAGCCCGCTCTCCGAGGCGGCCGTGCTGGGCTTCGAGTATGGCTATAGCACCCACGCCCCCGGCACGCTGGTGCTGTGGGAGGCCCAGTACGGCGACTTCGCCAACAGCGCCCAGGTGATCATCGACCAGTTCATTGTGGCGGGGCGCTCGAAGTGGACGGTGGACCCGGCGCTGGTGCTGCTGCTGCCCCACGGCTACGAGGGCAACGGCCCCGAGCACTCGTCGGCGCGCCTGGAGCGCTTCCTACAGCTCTGCGCCACCGATAATATCCGCGTGGCGAACCCCACCACGGCGGCCCAATACTTCCACCTGCTGCGCTATCAGGCTGCCTCGCTGCCGGTTCACCCGCGCCCCCTGGTGGTGATGACGCCCAAAAGCCTGCTGCGCAACCCGCGCGCTGGCTCCTCGCTGAGTGAGCTGAGCGATGTGCAGTTCCAGACGGTGCTCGGCCTGGGGAGCGTCGGCCCGAACCCCGAGGAGGTGACACGGCTGATCCTCTGTAGCGGCAAGGTGGCGATCGACCTGCTGGCCTCTGGCGAGCTGGAGAAGGCGGGCGGCAACGTCGATATGCTACGCCTGGAGATGCTCTACCCCTTCCCGGAGGAGGAGCTTCGGCTGGCGCTCGCGCGCTACCCGCAGCTGCAAGAGCTGGTCTGGATGCAGGAGGAGCCGCAGAACATGGGCGCCTGGACCTACATCGCGCCGAAGCTGCGGGGCGTGCTCGACCAGGCCATCCCCCTCAGCTACGTGGGCCGCGCCGAGTCCGCCGCGCCCGCCGAGGGCAGCCACAGCGCCCATGTGGCCGAGCAGGCGCGCATCATTCGCGAGGCGTGCCAGGGTGCGCCAGTGCCGGTGGGACGGTGACGTCCGGGAGGCAAGGAGACAAGGAGACAAGGAGACAAGGAGACAAGGAGACGTTTCGACTTGCCGATAGGCGCTCCTTGTCTCCTTGTCTCCCCAGCGAGCGCTAGCGAGCGATGCTCCTTGTCTCCGGATCATGCTCAGGAAGCGCGGCGAAAATCCTTGACATTAAGCTGCAGGCGCCGCTCACCGTTCCACTCGTTCGCCTCGAGCGTGTAGACCACGTCGATCAGGGGGCGGCGGCGCAGGGCGTCGGCGAGATGGCCGAGCCGGAAAGCGATCGCCTCGTAGGTCTCGCCGCCCTTGCGCAGCAGCAGCCGCAGGTGCTGGCCGTCGCCGCCGCGCGGGCGTGCGTCCACCACCTCCACACCAGGGCTCATCAGCAGGGGCTGCTGGTTGGCCTGGCCGAACGGCTCCAGGCGCAGCAGCTCGTCCAGCATGGGCCAGCCAAGCTCGTTGAGATCCACCGTGGCGTCGATGGTGATGGCGGGCTGGAGCATGCCGTCGCTGAGGTGGCCCTCGGCAAGCTCAAGCAGGCGCGCCTTCAGGGCGGGCAGGTTTGCGGTGGCGATGGTGAAGCCCGCCGCTGCTGCGTGGCCCCCGAAGCGCACAAATAGATCATCGCAGGCCGTGAGGGCGTCGATGATGCTGAAGCCAGGGATAGAGCGGGCGGAGCCCTTCGACTCCGTCTCGCCGCGCTCGATCAGCAGCACGGGGCGGCCCCACTCCTCGCTGAGCTTGCCGGCCACGAGTCCCACCACGCCCGCCGCGAACGCGGCATCGTCTAGTACCACCACAGGCAGTTCGTGCTTGCCATCGCTCTCGGCCCGCTCGCGGGCGAGGGTCTGTACCTGCTTGGTGAGCTCCTGGCGCGCGCGGTTGGCCCGGTTCAGCTCCTGCGCGATGATCGTGGCGGCGGCCTGCTCCTCGGCGAGCAGCAGCTTGTAGGCCAGCACGGCGTCGTCGAGCCGGCCGGCGGCGTTCAGGCGCGGGGCGAGCATATAGCCGATGTCGGACGACGTCACCTTGCTCTGGACGACGCCCGCGACATCGATCAGCGCCTTGAGGCCGGGGCGGCGCGAGCTGTGGATCGCGTCTAGGCCGGCCTTCACGAGCACGCGGTTCTCGCCGGTGAGCGGCCCCATGTCGGCCACGGTGCCAAGCGCCACAACATCGAGCAGATCGCGCCCGCGCAGCTCGCCCAGCCCAAGGCCGCGCTTCACAAGGGCCTGCACCAGCTTGAAGGCGATGCCAACGCCGACGAGTTGCTTGTAGGGGTAGGCGCAGCCCACCTGCTTCGGGTTGAGAATGGCGAGCGCGGGGGGCAGCTCGGCGGGCGGGTGGTGGTGGTCGGTAACGATCACATCAAGGCCGAGGCTGGCGGCCTCGGCGACCTCGGCGGCATTGCTGATCCCGCAGTCCACCGTGATCAGCAGGCGCACGCCGTCGGCGGCGAGCTGGCGCACGGCCTGGCTGTTGAGGCCGTAGCCCTCGCGGGCGCGGTGGGGGATGTAGGGGCGGATGTTGCCGCCCATAGCCGTGAGCGCCTGGACGAGCAGCGTCACAGCGGTGACGCCATCGGTGTCGAAATCGCCGTACACGGCCATCGGCTCGGCGTGCTGCACAGCCTGGGCGATGCGGGCGACGGCCTCGGCCATGCCCAGCATCAGCATCGGGTCGTGCATGCCGCTGCGGTAGTCGGCCTCAAGGAAGGCACGGATAGCGTCCGGCTCCTCCTGGCCGCGCTGGGCGAGCAACTGGGCGAGCAGCGGGCTCAGGCCAGACGGATGGGCGAGATCTGGCTGGGGCGAGGGGCGGAAATCCCAGCGCTTGCGGCGTGCGGACATTGGTGTCTTTCGGGGTGCTAGTGCTTGCGCACGCATTATAGCGCAATCGGGCCGTCTGGAGCGCGAACCGTCTGGAGCGCGAAGGCCGCGAACCGTCTGGAGCGCGAAGGCCGCGAACCGTCTGGAGCGCGAAGGCCGCGAACGGCTGCGAAGGCCGCGAACTGTCTGGAGCGCGAAGGCCGCGAACCGTCTGGAGCGCGAAGGCCGCGAACGGCTGCGAAGAACGCGAACTGTCTGGAGCGCGAAGGCCGCGAACGGCTGCGAAGAACGCGAACGCGAAGGGGCGCGACGAATCATTGCTCGCTACGGGGGGGCGGTGTGTGAACCAGGCGCTTGATGCCGAGCGGTTTTTCGCCGAAGTTGACAAGCAGGCAGGTGCGATACTGGCCTTGATGCAAGTAGAGCAGGCACTGCTCTATATCTTCTGCGAGCACTTTCGAACGCGCCTTTGTCTCCAGCAGGATCTCTACGCCGTCGCGCCAGATAACGAAATCGACGCGCCGCTTCGTCACGACGAAACCTTCAAAGGAAACTGATATTTCCATCTCGCGCTGAAACTCGGCACCCTTGCGCGCCAGAGCAAGCTCAAGCGCCCGCTGGTAATCCACTTCCATACAGTGTAGCCCCATCGCGCGATGGACAAGCATACACGCGCCGATGATGTCGTACGAGAGCTCTTCGAACATGTGACCATTATACGAGTGCGGATGAGCCATGCTCGGAGCTCCTGGAGCTAGGTGGTACGTCTCGGCGCCAGCTTGTATACCGCCGCTCACCCAAAAACGATGCGGCCACCCCATTTCGAGGCAGCCGCACTGCACTATCTTCTTGTGACGGTCCCGTCGTTCGCCGCCCTTCGCGCCGTTCGCGCTCCAAACGCCCGATTCGCACCGTTCGCGCTCCAAACGCCTCACCGCATGATCAGACTCTCACCAGTCATATCGCCCGCCTTCGGCAGCCCCATCAGGTCCAGCAGCGTGGGCGCCACGTCGGCCAGGCGCCCGCCTGCCCGCAGCGCAACCTCGCCCTTGCCCAGGCCCAGCCCGGCGGCGGCCACAAGGATGCAGGGCACCGGGTTGGTGGTGTGGGCCGTGTGGGGGCCGCCCGTGCCGGGGTCAATCATCACCTCGGCGTTGCCGTGGTCGGCGATGATCAGCGCCGCCCCGCCACGCGCCAGCAGCTCCGGTATCACCAGCCCCAGGTCCATGTCCACTGTCTCGCAGGCCGTGATCACCGCCGGGATAATGCCGGTGTGGCCAACCATGTCGGGGTTGGCGTAGTTCACCACGATCAGGTCGTACTGGTCGCTACGGATCGCGTCGAGCAGCGCGTCCGTCACCCCGGCGGCGCTCATCTCCGGCTGCATATCGTAGGTGGCGACCTTGGGCGAGGGCACTAGCACGCGATCCTCGCTCTTAAATGGCTCCTCGCGCCCGCCGTTGAGGAAGAAGGTCACGTGGGCGTACTTCTCGGTCTCTGCGAGGTGGAACTGCCGCCTGCCGACCGCGCTCACCACGGCGGCGATCGGCTCGCGCACCGGGCGCGGCGCGAAGGCGACATGCACTGGCAGATCCTCCTCGTACTGCGTCAGCGTCACCATGTGCAGATTCTGGAGCTGGGGGCCGCGCTGCCAGATCGTCGCGGGCAGCGGCTGGCCCTCCTCTTGCTGCTTCGCGTAGTGCCGCGTGATCTGTGCGTCGATGTCGGGCAGCACCAGGGCGCGAGTAAGCTGGCGGCCCCGGTCCGGCCGAAAGTTCGTGTAGATGATCGCGTCGCCATCCTTGATCGTCGCGACGGGCGCGCCAGCGTGCAGGATGACTGTGGGCAGCACAAACTCGTCGCCCAGCTCCTGGCCGTAGGCGCGCTGGATCGCCTCGCGGGCGCTTGCGGCAGTGTCGCCCACACCCTTTACTAGGGCGTCGTAGGCCCGGCCCGTGCGCTCCCAGCGCTTGTCGCGGTCCATTGCGTAGTAGCGGCCGGAGACGGTCGCCACCGTGCCGATGCCCGTGCGCGTGATGGCGGCCTCCAGCGCGTCCATGAAGCCGAGGGCGCTGCGGGGCAGCACATCGCGCCCGTCGAGGAAGAGGTGTAAAAAGACGCGCGCAAAGTCCTGGCGGCGGGCGAGCTCCAGCAAGGCGTGCAGATGATCCTCGTGTGCGTGGACGCCGCCAGGGCCAAAGAGGCCCATCACGTGCAAGGCGCCGCCGCCTGCCCGCGCGTGCTTGATCGCGCCGATCAGGGTGGGGTTGCTAAAAAAGTCGCCGTCGGAGATAGACTTGCTGATGCGCGTGAGCTCCTGGTAGACCACGAAGCCCGCGCCGATGTTCAGGTGGCCAACCTCGGAGTTGCCGATCTGGCCCTCGGGCAGGCCCACAGCTAGGCCGGATGCGCTCAGCGTGGTGAAGGGGCACGCGGCCATCCAGCGGTCGACATTTGGCGTATTGGCTAGATCCACAGCGTTGCCGGGACCAGGCGCGGTCAGGCCCCAGCCATCCATAATTGCGAGCATCACGGGGCGGGCGGTGGTGGGCATATGATCTTTCTCCTGCGGTTGCGATGCTATTATATCGCCGTTCACCCCAGCCCGAGGGCGACCATCAGCACGCGCCCGGCGGCGAGCAGCCCAAACAGCGCGGTGATCACGAGCGGCACAGCCACAAGCGCCACGCCGAGCACACGTCTGACAGGCGAGGTGGCCGAGCGTGTGAAACCCCGAGGCAGCTCGCGTGTGAGCGTCTCGCCGCCGCCCCAGAGTGTGAGCAGCCCCACAACGGCAAACGCGATGGCCGCACCAATGGCGATCAGGGCGCCGAGGATGAACATAGCGTCTCCTTCATTTTTGACCGGGAGAGCGGGAGAGCGGGAGAGAAGGAGCGCCTGGCGGCCTGTACGGGCTGTCTCCTTGTCTCCTTGTCTCCCTGTCTTCCTGTCACCTTGTCACCTCGTCACCTCGTCACCTCGTCACCTCGTCACCTCGTCATCTCAGCCGCCACAGGCAGCTGCTCGTGGGCGAAGAGCGCGGCGCCGATGATGCCGGCCTCGTTGCGCAGCAGGGCCGGCAGCACCTCCACCTGCACGGTGAGCTGCGGCGCGAACTTCTCGAAATCGCGGCTGGCCCCGCCGCCCACGATGATCAGGTCTGGCCAGAGCAGGGCGTTCACGCGGCGCAGATACTCATCGAAGCGCAGGGCCCACTCGGCCCAGCTCCAGCCCTTGCGCTCGCGGGCCGAGTCGGCGGCGCGGCGCTCGGCGTCCCGGCCCCGGATCTCGATGTGGCCCAGCTCGCTGTTCGGCACGAGCTTGCCGTCCATAAACAGCGCCGTGCCAAGGCCGGTGCCCACGGTGATCACGAGCACCAGGCCGTTGCGGTCGCGCCCGGCGCCGTAGCGCAGCTCGGCCAGGCCAGCGGCGTCGGCGTCATTCAGTAGCGCCACGGGCGAGCCTGTGGCCAACTCCAGCATCTGCTGGCCATTGGTGCCGATCCAGCGCGGCGACACGTTGGCCGCCGTGTAGACCACACCTTGCTTGATCACTGCCGGGAAGCCACAGCCGATCAGGCCACTCCAGCTGAAGTGGCGCGCTACCTCGGCTGCCGTCCCCACCACCGCCTCGGGCGTGGCCGGGTCGGGCGTCGGGATGCGATAGCGCGGCGTTAGCAGGGCGCCCGCCGCTAGATCCACCACAGCGCCCTTGATCCCGGAGCCGCCAATATCGAGCCCAAGCACCTGCATCGTCGCGCTCCTTAGGTTACTATGATCTTCCTGGAAGATCGGCCACCTTCCCGGAAGATGCCCATCCAACTCGCCCTGGATTCAGGATGCCCGCCGGGTCCCAGGTGGCCCGCAGCGCGCCCATAAGCTCGCTGCCCTCTGGTGGCGGCCCCCAGATGTCGATGGCCCCGGCCAGCTCGGGCGGGGCCTCCTCAACCACAACGTAGCCGCCGAGCTGTATCACCTCCGTGCGCACGGCGGCGAGGGCCTCGGCCACGGCGCTGGGGGTAACGCCCGCAACCGACCAGCGGCTGTAGACGATCCCGACCCCGGCAATGCCTAGCTGGGCTGCGGGCCAGCCCGCCCTGGTGGCGGTGCGCTCCAGCAGCTCGGCAAGGGGGCTAAACGCGCTGGAGGGCACGCCGGCCCTGAGGAGCAGCGAGTGATCTCTGGCGGGCGCCATGGTGTCGGCGATGGCGTCCCAGAGCGGGGTGTCGTCCTCCTCGCGCAGCTCGACGGTGCGGGCGCCCACCTCGATGCAGCGCCGGGTTGCCTCACGAATCTGGCGGCCCACCGCCCTCGCGGTCCCCGCAAAGCGCGCCGCCACCACGATATGGCCGGGCTGGCCGTCGAGAAAGGCGTGCAGCGGCGTCACCGTCTCCTCGGCGCGCCGGTTGAGGGCGACAAGCGCGATCGGCTGGAGCGGCGCCGTGCGCAGCTGCTCGATCGCGCGGCCCGGCAGGTGCGGGTCGGTAAAGGCTGCCAGAATCGTCTGGCGACACTCTGGCAGCGGCGCAAGCTTAAACGTGGCCTCGACAATCACGCCGAGCGTGCCGAGGGCGCCGATCTGGAGCTTGTGGGTGTCGTAGCCGGCCACATTCTTTACCACCTTGCCGCCGCTGCGCACCAGGCGCCCGTCGCCCAGCGCCACGCACATGCCCAGCGTCCAGTCGCGTGGGGGGCCGTAGCCCAGGCGCAGCGACCCAACCGCCCCGCTGGCGAGCAGGCCGCCCACGCTGGCCTGCGCTGCCAGGGGCACATCCCAGGGCAGCCACTGGCCGTGGCGGGCCAGCTCGGCCTGGATGGCGCCGAGCGTGACGCCAGCCTCCACGGTGATCACCAGATCGGCGGGGTGATACTCGACGATCTTGCTAAGGGCGTGCGTGCTGAGGGCGATGTCGTAGCGGGCAGGCGCGCGGCCAATCTGCTGGCGCGTGCCGCCGCCCCAGGGCACCACGGCAAGCCCGTGCGCCGACGCGTGGCGCAATATCGCGGCCAGCTCCTCGGGCGTGGCGGGCGCGAGCACCTGCGCCGGAGTGAGGTTGTGGAGGCTGTAGTCGCTCATTGTGCAGACAAGGAGACAAGGAGACAAGGAGACACCTAACGGTGCCGATAGGCGTCACCCGGTCACCGGAGCGAGCGGAGCGAGCGTGTCACCCGGTCACCCGGTCACGGCTCAGATCCACGCGCCCTGCGCCATCGCCCGCAGCGCGCCCTTTGCGTGCTGAATATCGGCGCAGGAGCAGCCCATTGGCAGCAGCTTGCAGGGGTTCATCAGGCCAGACGGGTCAAAGACGGCGCGCAGCTCGCCGAAGGCGGCCAGGTCGTCTGGGCCGAAGATCCAGCTCAGGTAGTCGCGCTTCTCCAGGCCGATCCCGTGCTCGCCACTGATCGAGCCGCCCACGGCGACGCAGGCGCGCAGGATCTCCTCGCCAGCCGCTATGGCGCGCTCGCGCACGCCGGGCTCGCGCAGGTCGAACAGCAGCAGCGGGTGCAGGTTGCCATCGCCGGCGTGGAAGATATTCACCACGATCAGCCCGTGGCGCTGGGCCACCTCCTCGGTGATAGTGAGCAGCTCGGGCAGCCGCGAGCGGGGCACCACCCCGTCCTGGATGTGATAGTGGGGCGCAATGCGGGCGCAGGCGGCCAGGGCGCCCTTGCGGCCGGCCCAGAGGCGCTGGCGCTGGGCCTCGTCGGCGGCGGCGCGCAGCTCGCGGGCGCCGTGATCGGTGCAGATCGCGGCGATCTGCCGAGCCTGGCTGGCCAGATCCTCGCGCAGGCCGTCGATCTCGATCAGCAGCACGGCGCGGGCATCGGTGGGGTATCCAGCATGCACGGCGGCCTCCACGGCGGCGATGCCCTCGCCCACTAGCATCTCAAGGGCGGCGGGCACAATCCCGGCCGCGATGATCGCCGACACGCAGGCGCCGGCTGGCTCCATCGCGTCGAAGATCGCCAGAAAGGTGCGCACCTCCTCGGCGTTCGGCGTGAGCCGCACCGTGATCTCGGTGACAATCCCGAGCGTGCCTTCGCTGCCCACCACCACGCCCAGCAGATCGTAGCCTGGGGCGTCGGGGGCGAGCGCGCCAACCCGCAGCACGCTGCCGTCGTAGCGCACCAGGGTGGCCGCCACAATATGGGCCGCCGTAACGCCGTACTTCAGGCAGTGGGGGCCGCCCGCGTTTGTCGCCACATTGCCCCCAATCGTGCTAGAGCGCTGGCTGCTCGGGTCCGGGGCGAAGTGCAGGCCGAAGGGCGCCGCCGCCACGCTCAGATCCACATTCACCAGGCCAGGCTGCACCACGGCGAGGCGGGCGCCCGCATCCAGGCTTAGCAGCTTGTCGAGACGTGCCAGGGAGAGCACCAGCCCGCCCTGGTTCGCTACCGAGCCGCCAGCCAGGCCGGTGCCGGCGCCGCGCGCCACCACGGGCACGCCAAAGCGATTGGCGACCTGGAGGCAGCCCGCCACCTCCTCGGTGCTGGCGGGTACTACTACGACATCCGGCATGGCCTGGTCAAGCGACGAGCCATCGTACTCGTAGAGCATCAGCTCTTCGAGGCGATGGAGGACGTATGGCGCCCCGACGATGGGCGTGAGCGCGGCGACCAGCTCGTGATGCTTCATAGGAGGGTACAGGGTAGAGGGGTACAGGCTTCGGATAGAGCCGAGCTGTGCGGCTGCACGCTACTTTGTGCGCACGCGGCGCTTGAGGTCGGCGGCTGGTCGGCGGAACGATAACACATCCAGGGTGCCGCGCGGGTAGCTCTTCATCGACTGGGCGAGGCCGGCTGGGTGGCGCCGCCAGGTGAGCGAGAGCACCATGGCGCCCACCAGCAGCAGCACGATCAGGATAGGATTGATCGCCCAGTTGAAGGCCAGCGTCAGGCCAAGATACGCGAAGGCGGCAAGCATCAGCGCGGCCTGGCCCACCATCAAGAGCAGCATGCGCTCGCGGGTCTGGGCGTAGGCCACAACAAAGGCGGCGGCGTACCAGAGCTCAAACAGCAGCACCGCCACAGCAAGCAAACTCCACACCCACAGCACAGGCGCCTCCTCCACAATCAGGGCCACGCACAGCCATGATAGCACATCGTCGCCGGGTGTGGCGTAGCGCCTATGGTATAATCGCGCCCGGACGTGCGGGGCGCTCGCCGCCAAATAAGGATGCAAAGCGATGGCCGACCGGCCTAGTATCACAGCGTTTTTTCCAGCCTGCAACGATGCGGGCACGATCGGCAGCATGGTCGTGAGCACGATCGAGACGCTCGAGGAGCTCACCGACGACTATGAGGTGATCGTTGTGGAGAATGGCAGCACCGACTACACCGTGCAGGTGCTGGAGTCGCTCGCCGAGCATTACCCCCGGCTGCGCGTCTACACCCATCGCTACGCCCTCGGCTACGGTGGCGCCCTGCGCGTGGGCTTTGCCAAGGCCACCAAAGCGCTGATCTTCTACACCGATGGCGACGCGCAGTACGACCCACGCGAGCTCAAGCTGCTGATGCCCGCCCTGCGCGAAGACGTGGACATCGTGAACGGCTGGAAGATCGACCGCGGCGACCCGCTGCACCGCAAGATCATTGGGCGAGTCTACCATCACACCGTGAAGCTGCTGTTCGGCTTCAAGCTGCGCGATGTGGACTGCGACTTCCGCCTGATGCGCCGCGAGCTGTTCGATGTGATCGAGCTGGAGTCCGATAGCGGCACGATCTGTCTGGAGCTTGTGAAGAAGCTTCAGGATGGCGGTTACCGCTTCGCCGAGGTGCCAGTGCATCACTACCATCGCACCTACGGCCAGAGCCAGTTTTTTAACTTCCCACGCCTCTGGCGCACTGGGGTGCAGCTGCTAGGCCTCTGGTGGAAGCTTGTGGTGCTGCGCACGCACATTCCAGCCATGGCCCGCCGCCGTACCCTTGCGAAAGATGGCGAGCTGTCGCGCCACGGCTGAAACATTTGCGGGCGCTTCGCCGTCTGATTGCCAGGACGCCTCAATGGCACAGATGGAAGGAGCCCCACCGATGCACCCCACCACGCGGCTCACGCGCAGCCGCACCGATAAGATGATCGCCGGCGTGTCGGCTGGGATCGCGCACTACCTCAACACCGACCCGGTGATTGTCCGCCTGGTATTCGTGCTGCTCGCCTTCAGCGGCCCTGGCCTGATCTTCTACCCATTGCTCTGGCTAGTGATGCCCCAGGACGCCGCGCCCAGCGGTGCTGATCAGGCGCCAGGCCAGGTCTTCGTGGCAACTGGGGCCACGCAGCGGCTCAACCCAAGCACGGGTGTGCCAGCGCAGCCCGAGCACGAGATCCCGATCAACAACATCGGCCAGGCGGGCACTGGCAGCGCTGGCCCAGCTGATCGCGGCGGCACCCAGCTCTTTGGCTACATCCTGCTCGGCCTTGGCGCCTTTATCGCCCTCCAGATGCTCTGGCCCGGCCTTGGCTCACTGCTCTTCCCTGGCCTGCTGATCGGCGCGGGCGTCTGGCTGCTGCGGAAGTAAATGCAACATGCAAAAGCTCCGCTGAGCTGACGCTCGGCACGCTGCCCGGAATCAAAAGAGCCCGTTCCGAATGTATCGGAACGGGCTCTTCTGTATAGCGCAGAACGTTGGTGCTAGCTTGGGGGGCTAATAGTTATGCAGATGAGGGTGCGGATTTTTGCATGTTGCATTCGCCTGATCAGCTCTGCGACAGCTCCCTGAGGCGCGAGGGGTTGAGCAGCGTGATGCCTGAGCGGTCGATGTCGAGCAGGCGCGCGTCGCGAAACTGGTTGATCACCTTGGTGACCGTCTCGCGGTAGGCGTTGATCATCTCGGCGAGCTGCTGATGGGTGCGCCGAGGCACGCGCTGCTCCGGGTGGGCGCTCGCAGGCTGATCCTCGGACATCTCGAGCAGCACCGAGGCGAGGCGGGCAGGCACCGACTTGAAGGCCACCTCGTCGATGCGACGGCTGACGTTGAGGCGATGTTGCCCAAGGATCTCGATCAGGGCGGGGCCGAGCGCCGGGTTGGACCGCAGCGCGTCGAAGACCGCTAGGCGCGGGACGGCCACCACGCGGGTTGGCCTCAGCGCCTCCGCGTAGGTGTCGTAGCGGGCGCCGCCATACAGCACGCTGTGCCCGAAGATCTGGCCTGACTCCACGACCTTGACGGTGAGCACACGGGCCTCGCTCGAGAGCATTTGCAGGCTTACCTGGCCAGAGTGGAGCAGGAAGAGCGCGTGAGCCGGCTGGCCAGGTGTGTAGAGCGTGCTGTGTCGGCGGAATGCCTGGGCAGTGCCAAGCGGCTCGAGCGCTGCCCAGAGCGCCTGCCGTGCCGTCTCATCGCCTTGCTGGATCATAAACCCCTCCTACGGCACGCGAGCCCCCAAAAGATGCTATACCTATTGTAGCATAATGCACTTCTGCATGGGAACCACTTCGGCGCCCGCGCGCTGCTGTTTGAGCGAATGCTCATCTCGGGATCGTGAAGGCCCACTCGCCCGCGCGCATCAGCGGCTCTGCGGCGCCGTCGGCAGCGAGGCCATCGATCTCCAGCTCGGCGGAGCCGATCATAAAATCTACATGGGTGGCGCTGTGGTTGCCGCCCACCGCCTCGAACTGCGCGCCGTCCATGGTGGCGCCGCCCTGCACGCAGAAGCGGTAGCCGTTGCCGAGGGCCAGGTGGCTGGCGGCGTTCTCGTCGAAGAGCGTGTTGGCGAAGAGCAGGCCAGTGCGCGAGATGGGCGAGCTGTTTGGTACAAGCGCCACCTCGCCCAGGCGCGCGGCGCCCTCGTCGGTGTCCACCAGGCGGCGCAGCACCTCCGCGCCGGTGGCCGCCTCGATCTTCGTCACGCGGCCGCCCTCGAAGGCGAGCGTGAAGTCGCGGATCAGCGTTCCGGCGTAGCTCAGGGGGCGGCTAGAGCGCACCACGCCGTTTGCACGGGCGCGGTGGGGTAGCGAGAAGATCTCCTCGGTGGGCAGGTTGGCCACAAAGGTTTGGCCGCGCTCGCTCACTGCGTCGCCCCCAGCCCAGATGTGGCCATCTGCGAGGCCGAGCGTAAAGTCGGTGCCGGGTCCCCGGTAGTGCAGGGCGTCGTAGCGCCTGCCATTCATGTAAGCACAGCGCTCGTTCAGCTCGCCCAGGTGGCGCTGCCAGGCCGCCACCGGGTCGGCGGCGTCGAGGCGGCAGGTGGAGACGATCGCCTGCCAGAGCTGGGCCTCAGCTTCGGCGACGGGCAGCTCGGGGAAGACCTCGGCGGCCCAGCCGGGGGTTGGGTAGGAGACCACGGCCCACGATGAGGCGTTGCGCTGCACAAGCTCGCTCACAGGCATGCTGGCCTGGGCGGCGGCGCGCATGGCCGTGCTCACCTGCTCGGGGTTTTGAGCGGCCAGCAGATTCGGGGTGGCGGCGTAGATCGAGAGCAGGGCGCCGCCCGCACGCAGGTGCTCCACGGTGGTGGCGGGCAGCCAGCCGGCGATCTCGCCGAACGAGTCGGCGGGGGCAGACTCGAAGCGCACCAGGCTTAGCTGCTCATCGCCCCAGATCACATCCACAAAGGGGCAGCCGACAGCGTAGGCGGCGCGAGCCACGGCGCGCACGGCCGGTGCCGTCTGCAAGTCGGCGCGGATCAGCAACCGCTGCCCTGCCTGGAGGTTGAGCCCCACCCGCACGGTGACGTCGGCAAAGCTTTGCAGCTCCTGCTGAAAATTGGGCATGTCCATGGGAGATCCTTAATATTCAGTGGTGTCTTGCTACTATAACATAGGCGGGGCGCCGGGTGCGGCGTATGGTTACGGGCTGCCCGATGGTCGGCGGCTGAACGCCACGCCGACCGGGCCGATGGCCGCGCGTCCGCCGACGCGGACGCAGCACGGCGTAGGCGCAGGCCGACGCGCGGCGCGCAGCGCCCCGGTGGCGCGACTTCAGTCGCCCGCTGCCCTGCCTGGCCCGAAACGCTACACCGCACCCGCGCTGTCGCCACTTGTCCCTTTTTGCACAAAGTCGCGGTATACTTATAGGCAGCGGGCCGCGCCGTGCGGCCCCGAGCAGACAGTAGACGCCAATGTCGATCGGGATGAGCGTTGCCACAACGGCGCTGCGCGAGGTGCCGCGCATGGAGCAGCAGGCCGAGCTGGCCCGCCGCCGCGCCCGCCGCCTCGGCCGCCCCGTGCTCGTGAGCGTGTCGGTCGCGGTGCGCCCACACGACCCGCTGGCGCTCTTCGCACGCGGCGTCGGCGTTACGCACAACCGGCTTTTCTGGAGCGTGCCCTCCGCCGGCCTCGCCGTGGCCGGCCTGGGCGCCGCCTGGCATGTGGCCGCCAGCGGCCCCGAGCGCTTCGCCATAGCCGCCGACGCCTGGCGCGACCTGATCGCGCACGCCGCCATCGACGCCGACCCTGCCCTGCCTTTCAGCGGCCCTATGGCCGCCGCAGGCTTCAGCTTCGACCCGCTGCGCCCCGCCGAGGGCCTCTGGGATGGCTACCCCGACGGCCTGCTGCTGCTGCCCCGGATCGTGCTTGCCCAGGTGGGCGACAGCGCCACCCTCACGGTGAATGGCCTCGTTGGCCCCAGCAGCTCGTCGATCAGCCTGCACCTTGCTGCCGCCCGTCGCCTACGCGCGCTGCTTGGTGGCCCCTGGCGCGCCCCCGGCGTCGGCGATGGCGTGGAGCTCGCCGATGCGCTGCCCCCTGGCGCCTGGCGCGCCATCGTGGGCGACGCTGTGGCCGACCTGCGCGCCGGCCAGATGGAGAAAGTCGTGCTCGCCCGCGAGGTGCGCGCCCGCTCGGCCCGCCCCTTCGACCCGGCCGCCGCCCTCGCCGCCCTGCGCCGCGATTACCCCGACACCTTCGTGTTTGCCGTGGCGCGCGGCGGGCGCACCTTCCTCGGCGCCTCGCCCGAGCGCCTCGTGAGCCTCCACGGCAATAGCGTGGCCGCCAGCGCTCTCGCCGGCACCAGCGCCCGTGGCGCCACCCCCGACGCCGACGACGCGCTGGGCGCTGCGCTGCTCGCCAGCGCAAAGGATCGCCACGAGCACGCCGTGGTGGTGCGCCAGATCAGCGCGGCCCTCGCCGAGGTCTGCACCGACGTGGCGACCCCAGCCGCGCCCGAGCTGCTGCGCCTGCGCAACCTCCAGCACCTGTTCACGCCGATCACGGGGCAGATCGCGGAGGATCGCGGCATCCTCGATCTCGTCGCCCGTCTTCACCCCACGCCCGCCCTCGGCGGCCAGCCACGTGAGCACGCCCTCGCCTGGATCCGCGCCCACGAGCAGCTCGACCGTGGCTGGTACGGCGCACCCGTCGGCTGGGTGGACGCGCGCGGCCAGGGCGAGTTCGCCGTCGCCATCCGCTCCGCCCTCGTCGGGCGCCACGAGGCCTCACTCTTTGCTGGCGCTGGCATCGTCGCCGCCTCCGACCCGGCCCGCGAGGAGCAGGAGACGACGATCAAGCTGCGCGCGATGCTCAGCGCATTGGGTGCGTAGCAGCAAGGGTCCGCAGATTACGCAGATTACGCAGATATGGAAGCGCACACCCAAACCCTCACCCACTGGGTCGCCACCCTGATCGACGCGCTTGTGCGCGGCGGCGTGACGCACTTTGTCGTCTGCCCTGGCTCGCGCAGCACGCCCCTGGCGCTCGCCGTGGCCCGCCACCCCGCCGCGCGCGTCTGGATGCAGCTGGACGAGCGCTCCGCAGGCTTCTTCGCCCTCGGGCTCGCTCGTCAGACTGGTGCGCCCGCCGCCTTGATCTGCACCTCTGGCACCGCCGCCGCCAACTTCCTGCCCGCCGTCGCCGAGGCCGACCTCGCCCGCGTGCCGCTGCTCCTGCTCACCGCCGACCGCCCCCACGAGCTGCGCGACAACGGCGCCCCTCAGACGATCAACCAGGTGCGGATCTTCGGCACGGCCACGCGCTGGTTCAGCGACATGCCCATCCCCAGCGAGGCGCCAGAGCTACTGGACTATCTGCGCGCCACCGCAGCCCGCGCCATCGCCGCAAGCCTCGGCCCGCCCGCCGGCCCCGTCCACCTCAACCTGCCCTTCCGCGAGCCGCTTGTGCCAGACCGCGCCCTGCTCGCCGAGCTGTTCGCCGCCCCCGAGCCTGCTGTGCGCGTGGTCGCTGGCCGCCGTGTGCTGAGCGATCCCGCGCTCGCCGCAATCGCCATTCGCCTCGGCCAGACGCGCAAGGGGCTGATCATCTGCGGCCCCGACTGCCCTCCCGGCCTCGCCCCCGCCGTGGCCAGCCTCGCCGCCCTGCTCAGCTTCCCCATCCTGGCCGACCCGCTCTCTGGCCTGCGCTGCGGCCCGCACGACCGCGCGCTCGTGCTCGCGGCCTACGACGCTTTTCTGCGCGACGAGCGCTTTGTGGCGCGTCACGGCCCCGAGCTTGTGCTGCGCTTCGGCGCCATGCCAACTGCCAAGCCGCTGCTCCAGTTTCTTCAGCGCCACCCCGCCGCGTACCAGCTGCTCATCGAAGAGGGCGCAGGCTGGCGCGAGCCCACCAGCCTCGCCGCCGAGCATCTGGCCTGCGATCCCGTCTGGCTCTGCGATGCGCTCACGGAGCGCCTGACGGTCAACGGGCACGCCCAGATGCCGCCCACGCTCTGGTCGAGCCCGTGGCTTAGCGCCGAGGGCGCAGCCCGTGGGGCGATTGCGGCTGCGCTCGCTCGCCGCGAGACGATCAGCGAGCCTGGGGTGTTCGCCGCCCTCGCCGAGCTGCTGCCCGTCGGGGCCACGCTCTTCGTGGGCAACTCCATGCCCGTGCGCGACTGCGACACCTTCTTCCCGTCCTCAGGGCGCCCCCTCACGATCATGGGCAACCGTGGCGCCAACGGCATCGACGGCCTCGTCTCCACCGCTCTCGGCGCCGTGGCGGGCGGCGCACGGCCGCTCGTGCTCGTGCTTGGCGATCTCTCGCTCTACCACGACTCCAACGGGCTCCTGGCGGCAAAGCTTCACGGCCTGAGTGCCACCATCGTGCTGATCAACAATGACGGCGGCGGGATCTTCTCGTTTCTGCCCCAGGCGAGCGAGCAGGATCGCTTCGAGCAGCTGTTCGGCACCCCTCACGGCCTGGACTTTCGCCCCCTGGCCGAGCTCTACGGCGCCCGCTACACGCTGGCCGAGAGCTGGGAGCGCTTCAACGCGGCTGTGTTGGAGGGGATCGGCGGCGCGGGCCTGCATCTCGTGGAGGTGCGCACCGAGCGGGCGCGCAACGTCGCCGACCACCGCGAGCTCTGGCCACTGGTGAGCGCGGCCCTCAAGCGCGAGGGTGTTGTCTAGCCCTGGGGCTCGATCTTGGGGACATGCGAGGGCCGTGGGTGACAGCGGGGCTTGCCATACAGGCGCTCCCGTGTACATTCGCTTCGTAAGCGGTGATGCAGCACCATCATGAAGTCTGATATCATACACGACATTCAGCTCGAAAGCGACGCCACGGCGGCAATCTATGTCGAGACATTCGACGACTGGACCGACCCTGCAGCCTATCAAGAGGAAGGCACACATCGGCACAACTTCCACGAGATCTTGTACGTCCACGCGGGGCGAGGACAGCACACGATTGACGGATACCCCTACGCAATCGTGCCCCCCACGCTCTGCCTGATCGCCGCAGGCCAGGTGCATGTGTTTGGTAGCGCCAACGCGCTCTCTGGTGTCCTGATCGCTTTTACAGCCGATTTGTTTGCGCTGGAACACAAGCATTACCTCGACGTGTTTCACGCACCGGGCCATGAGGCCATCGCTGTCTCCGCGCTCGACGACGCCTATATTGGCGCGCTCCTCCGCCTGATTGTGCAGACATACGGCGCCGGCGATGGCATCGCCACAACCACCTTGATGCTGCGCCATCTCACGCAGGCGCTCCTGGTAAAAATTGAGGCGCTCAGCAGAACGATGCCTTCAGACGCAGCCGCGCTGGCCTGGCAGCACACGGTGCGTTCATTTAACCAGCTGCTTGAGGCGCATTACAAGCAACAGCACGGGGTCGGCTTTTACGCCGATGCGCTGGGCCTCTCCGTATCGCAGCTTGCTCGGGTTGTCCAACAAGCGCTCGGCAAAACGCCCAAACAGCTCATTGCCGAACGCCTTGGCTTAGAGGCCAAACGCTACTTGCAGTTCACCGACTGGTCCGTCAAGCGCATCAGCGCGAGCCTAGGGTATAGCGACCCGCTGTACTTTAGCCGGTGGTTCAAAAACACGACGCAGCTTTCACCGCTCGAATTCCGCTCGCAGCGCCAAAAGAATCCATAGCGCTGCGCGTTTTTTCTCTTTTCCGCTAATCCGCAGCTCTATATACTGCTGTTTATCTGAACACAGTTTATGGAGAACGAGATGACAGACAAGGTCTTTCTTATCACCGGTGCGTCGGCGGGCATCGGGGCGGCGGTTGCACGCCAGGCCGTGCAGGCAGGCTATCGTGTGGTGCTGGCGGCCCGCTCCCTTGCCAGCCTTGAGGCCCTGCAGACGGAGCTGGGCGGGCCGGAGCGGGTGCTGGCGGTGCGCTGTGATGTCGCCCAGTGGGCTGACCAGCAGGCGTTAATCGCGGCCATACGCAGCCAGTTTGGGCGTCTGGATGTCGCCCTGGCAAATGCGGGCGTGGTGAAGGGCGCGAGCAGTTTCTACAAAGGTGAGCCGACCCCGGACGAATGGCGGGAGATGATCATGACCAATGTGTATGGTACCGCGCTGACGGTCCGCGCCGCCCTGCCCGAGCTGATACAAACGCAGGGCCATCTGCTGGTCACGGGGTCGGTGCTGGGGCGCTTCTTTGTGCCGGGCACAGGCTGGCTCTATGGCGCCACCAAGTGGGCGGTGACGGGCATGGTCGAAAGCATCCGCCAGGAGCTGCGCGGCACAGGTGTGCGGGTCTCACATCTGATGCCGGGCCGGGTTGCGACACAGTTTGCCGGCGAGGTCGCGCCGAATCATGATGACCCGACCGTCCAGCCGGACGATGTGGCCCGCGCCGTGCTCTATGCCGTCGCCCAGCCGCCCCATGTTGCTATCAGTGAGATCATCATCCGGCCAACCGGCCAACAGGACTAACGATGACGGCGAATGCTCGCTCAACCCTCACCGATCCGTTTGCCGACCTGCAAGCGGCAACCCGCGCCCATCGTGCGGAACACAGCTGCGAGGCCTATACGTTTGAGGATGGCCCCGCGCTCGTCCGGGTTGCGCAGGAGCGGGTGCCAAAGCGCATCCTGGAGCTCGGCACACCGCTTGGCTATACCGCCTGCTGCCTGGCATATGGGAGCCCTCTGGCCCATGTGGATAGCATCGAAGGGGATGGGGAGCATGCGCGCCTGGCGCGGCGCCAGATCACACACTATGGCCT